>DASROG010000470.1:0-4579 GCA_035646995.1 Myxococcaceae bacterium | reverse complement strand
CTCCTGGTCGCCGGCGCGGCCGCGGGTGCCTCCGCCCCACGCACCGCCGCGAACCTGGGCACGCACGCCACCGCAGGACCGACCGCCCTCCGGCTCCGGGCCCTCCTGGTCGGAGGCGAGTCCGCGCTGGCCGGTGTGCTGCTGGTGGCGGTGGGCCTGCTCTGGCGGAGCGAATCGGCGTTGCTGCGGGTCGACCCCGGCGTGCAGCTCTCGGGGCTCTCGGTGGCGCGGGTCTCCCTTCCCACCGCGCGCTACCGGACCCCGGCCGCGCTGCGCGGCTTCCACGACGCGCTCCGCGACCGGCTGGTGGAGAGGGACGGCGAGGCGCGGCTCGCGATGGTGAACGTGCTGCCCCTGAGCGGGGTGAACAGCCGCACCGACTTCGACATCCTCGACCGGCCGGCGCCGTCCCGGACGGCCCAGCCAGGCGCGCAGACCCGCTGGGTGAACCCGGGGTACTTCGAGACCGCCGGTGTCCGCGTGCGGGAGGGGCGCGGCTTCGGACCCGAGGACGACGCGTCCCATCCGCGGGTGGTGGTGGTGGACGAGGCGCTCGCCCGCGCGTTCTGGTCGGGGGAGAGCCCGCTGGGGGCGACGCTCCACGTGAGCTTCACCGCCGAGCCCGCGGCCGACTACCGGGTCATCGGCGTCGTGGCGAACGTGAAGCACGAGTCGCTGGACGAGCGACCGGCGGGAACGCTCTATGCCCCGCTGTACCAGGTCCCCGCCCCGGTGGTGCCGTACCTGGCGCCGGGCCTGTCGGTGCTGGTCCGCTCGGAGCGGAGTGGAGCCGGGCTGGCCCGGCGACTGACCGAGGCGATCCGCGCGGTCGACCCCGAGGTTCCCGTCTCCTCGGTGCAGCCGGGGGAGGCGCTGCTCGACGGCGTGCTCTCCGCGCGGCGTTCGGGAGCCCGGCTGCTGGAGCTGTTCGCCGCCGCCGCGCTCGCGCTCTGCCTCTCCGGCCTGTACGCGGTGCTCGCCTACGCCCAGGTGCAGCGGCGGCGCGAGCTGGCCATTCGCAGCGCGCTCGGGGCCACCCCGGCGGCGCAGGCCGGCTCGGTGCTTGGCGCCGGGATCCGCTGGGTGGGAGCGGGCGCCCTGCTCGGGGTTCTCTGCGGCGCGGCGATCGCCCACGGCTTCACCGGTCTCCTCTTCGGCGTGTCGGCGGTCGACGCGCCCACGCTGGCCGGCGTCCTGGGGTTGCTGCTCGCGACCGCCCTGCTCGCCAGCGCGCATCCGGCGCTCCGTGCGGCGCGGGTCTCGCCCGCCCCGGCGCTCGCCGCGGACTAGCGAACGGCGGGTCGCGGACTCGAACGCCGATGCCTTCCGGGACGCACTAGAACCCTCGCTCCCGCCTCCGGAGGTCGCCGTGCGCCGCTTCGCCCCGCTCCTGGTCCTCTCCGCCCTCGCAGCCTGCGCCCACCCCGAGACGCCACCGCGCCCGGCCGCGCAGGCGGGCCCGCCGCCCACACCCGCCCCGGCACCGCTGCCGGCCGAGGTCCCGGCGATTCCCCAGACCCTGGCCGCAGACAGTCCCCGGAGCACCCAGGGCGGGGCCACCTACGTCGCCCCCGGTGGCTGGTCGGTGGCCGACAAGGGGGCGCTGACCGTGCTCACGCCGCCCGAGGGGGACTCCCACGTGGCGATCACCTCCGTGGAGGGAGCCGACGCGAAGGCCGCCGTCGACACGGCGTGGAAGCTGTACCGACCCGACATGAAGCGACCGGTGAAGCTGGTCACACCCCGGCCCGGGCGCGAGGGCTGGGAGGAGCGTCAGGTCTTCGAGTACGAGACTTCTCCGAACGAGCGCGCCGTGGTCCAGGCGAACGCCTTCCGGAAGGGCCCCTCGTGGACGGTCGTCCTCTTCGACGGGACCGAGCCCACCTTCGAGAAGCGCCTCTCGCCCACCATGCTCGTCCTCCAGAGCCTGCGGCCCCAGGGTTACGCCAGGGAGTCGTTCGCCGGCCGCAAGGCCCACCCGCTGGACGCGGCGCGCATCGAGACGCTGAAGGCGTTCGTCCGGTCCGCGATGGACCAGCTCGGCGTCCCGGGAGTGGGTCTGGCGTTCATCGACCGAGGCAAGGTGGTCTGGGAGGGCGGTCTGGGCGTGCGCGAGCTGGGCAAGCCGGACCCGGTCGACGCGAACACGCTGTTCATGGCCGCCTCGAACACGAAGGGCATGACCACCCTCCTCCTGGCGAGGCTCGTCGACCGCGGTGCCATCCAGTGGGACGAGCCGGTGGTGAAGGCGTACCCGGCCTTCCGGCTCGCCGACCCCGAGGTCACCCGGCAGGTGCTGTTCAAGCACCTCATCTGCGCCTGCACCGGGCTTCCTCGGCAAGATCTGGAGTTCATCTTCGAGTTCGGCGGCGCGAAGGCCAGCTCCACCTTCGATCTGCTCGCCGGTGTGAAGCCGACCAGTCGATTCGGCGAGGTGTACCAGTACAGCAACCTGATGGCCTCTGCCGCCGGGTACATCGGCGGGCATCTGTACCGGCCGAAGCTCGAGCTCGGCGCGGCCTACGACCGCGCCATGCAGGACCTCGTCTTCCGTCCTCTGGGGATGCGGAGCACCACCTTCGACTTCAAGCGAGCGCTCCGGGCGGATCACGCCAGCCCGCACGGGGAGAATGCGGACGGGAAGATGGAGGTGGCCGCCCTCGACGCGGACTACTGCATCGTCCCGCACCGTCCGGCGGGTGGGGTCTGGACGTCGGCCCACGACTTCGCCCGCTACGTCCAGCTCGAGCTCGCGGGCGGAAAGCTCCCGGACGGGAAACGGCTGGTGAGCGAGGAGAGCCTGGTCGCCCGCCGACGGCTCCAGGTGGCCATCGGCGAGGACCATGGCTACGGGATGGGTCTGATGGTCGGGACCCGGTGGCGGACACCGGTCGTTCACCATGGTGGAGATCTTCTCGGGTACCACAGCGACTTCGCCGCCCTCCCCGAGTACGGGGTCGGCCTGGTCATCCTCACCAACGCGGACAATGGCGAGCTCATCCGGGGGCCGCTGACGCGCCGGCTGCTCGAGGTGCTCTTCGACGGCAGGCCGGAGGCAGAGGGAGACGTCGCCGCGCAGGCGAAGCGGATCCGCGCTCAGCAGCAGGAGCTCCGCTCGCGGCTGGTCATCCCCCCGGACCCGGCGGTTCTCGAAGCTCTCGGTCAGGCCTATCGCAGCCCGGAGCTGGGCTCGCTCCGCGTGGTGCGCCGGGCCGACGCGGCGGTGCTGGACGTCGGCGAGTGGCGGAGCGCGGTGGGCTCGCGGAAGAACGATGATGGATCGACGTCGCTCATCACCATCGATCCGGGCTACCTCGGCTTCGAGTTCGTGATCGGTCAGCGCGAGGGGAAGCGGGTGCTGATCACCCGAGACGGCCAGCACGAATATCTCTTCGCCGAGGAGCCCGCCCAGCACGCTCAGGCCATCGCCGCGCCGCGCTCCTCCAGCAAGGAGCGCAGGATCGAGCGATGGCACCGGGTCTCGTCCTCGCAGTAGCACCCCACGGAGAAGTCCGTCCGGTGGGAGAGCGCCGCGAGGAGGTCCAGCGCGTGGCTGGCCTCGGGCCGCGCCATCTCCTTCCGGTACGCCCGGACGAACCGCCTCCAGGCCGGCTCGGTCGCCTCCCGGCGGAAGGCGGTCATGGTCTCCACCGACGGTGCGAGCACCGGAAACCAAACGTCGTAGAAGTCACGGGCGGCGATCTGCTCCCGGCGCACTCCCCGGGGCGGACGGCGCACCGTGCCGATGCGCAGCCCCTCGTCGGGCACGCGCCTCGTTCCGAGCCGGACCACCCTGATGCTCACGACCGCCGCTCATACGGACGCAGCCACCGGACAGCAATGAAAACTTGAGAAGCTCGGGAAAGGCACTTTCATTGGTGTCAGAATGTAGAAAGTATGACTTTCTTTTCTTGCAATCTCTCCTTCCCGTGTAGAGTCCGCCGCCATGCCACGACTGCCCGACCGGATGGGTGCGATCAGCAGCGCTCTTCAGAATCTGGAAGACGCGATGCGCGCGATGGTTGACGAGAACGCCGCGCTCAGGGCACAGCTCCAGGGCATCGTCGAGCGGGCGGGTCACTACTTCGACGGGCACCTGCCTCGCGGCCGCGGCCCGATGACTGGCGGAGCCCGCCTGCGCGACGGAGCGCCTCGCAAGCGGGGACGCGCCTTCAAGTTCACCACCGAGCAGGCGCAGGAGTTCCGGAGGCAGGTCGAGGGTGGCAAGAGCACCGCCTCGCTGGCGAAGGAGCTCAAGGTCTCGCTCCCCACCATGTACAACACCCTCAAGCGCGCCGGCTGGAAGGGGCGGAAGTAGAGCCCTCGGGCGAGTGGTGATGTTCGGGCGCCTGGTCGAGCGACTGCTGATCGCGTGCCGCTGGCTCCTGGCACCGATCTATCTCGGGCTGGCGCTGGCGATCGTCGCGCTGGCGCTCAAGTTCTTCCAGGAGTCCGTCACCCACGTCTTCTCGGACGGGGAGACCGATCTGGTGCTGGGCATCCTGGCGCTGGTCGATCTCAGCCTCGTCGCGAGCCTGGCGCTGATGGTGATGATGTCGGGCTACGAGAACTTCGTGTC
>DASROG010000469.1:0-3854 GCA_035646995.1 Myxococcaceae bacterium | reverse complement strand
CGGGTGAGGTGGGCGGAGCGGCGACGTCGGCGCTCCTGACTGCCTGACGCCGGGCCTGCCACTTGCGGTGACCCGGGCCCGGACGCGATCCTCTCCTCAATGCTGAAGGGGCGTTACGACGAGGGCCCACATCGGGACCAGCAGCCGCCACAGGTACTGGTGGTGGACGACGAGCCGGCGAACGTGCGGCTGGTCCAGGCGTACCTGAAGGCGGAGGGGTTCCGCGTGCTCGGCGCGTACAGCGGCGTCGAGGCCCTGGAGCAGGTGGAGCAGGGCGGCGTGGACCTGGTCCTCCTCGACATCCGCATGCCCCACATGGATGGGTTCGAGGTCTGCCGCCGCATCCGGCAGAACCCCGCCTGCGCCCGCATGCCGGTGGTGTTCCTCACCGCCGAGTTCAACGATGCCGACAGCGAGCTGCAGGGCCTCGAGGCGGGTGCCGACGAGTACCTGCACAAGCCCATCCAGCGCCGCGCGCTCGTGGCCCGGGTCCGCAACCTCATCCGCCTCGCCGACGCCGAGCGCGACCGGCGGATGGCCACCCAGCTCGCCCAGAGCGAGAAGCTGGCGGCCATCGGTCAGATTGCCGCGGGCGTCGCCCACGAGATCAACAACCCGCTGGCGTTCATCCTCAGCAATCTCACCTCGCTGAAGAGCTACGTGGACGACGTGAAGCAGGTCATCGCCGCCTACCGGATGTCCCCGGCGGACGGATACGCGCTCGAGCAGCGCATCGGCTTCCAGCAGACACTGGACGACATCGACGCTCTGCTGGGAGAGACGAGCGAGGGCGGGCAGCGGGTGCGAACCATCGTCCAGGAGCTGAAGACCTTCAGCCGCGCGGACGAGAACCAGGTTCTCGAGCCAGTCGACCTGGCGGACATCGCCGCCTCCACTCTGCTGCTGACCGAGCGCGAGCTGGCGAGCCGGGCCCGCGTGGTGAAGGACCTCCGCTCCGCGCCCGTGGCCAGTGCCCCCCGGGGGAAGCTGCACCAGGTGGTGATGAACCTCCTGGTCAATGCGATGCAGGCCCTCGGGGACAAGGACCCGCGGGAGAACGAGATCCGGGTGATCACCGGGACCGACGGCAGGGAGTCGATGCTCAGCGTGTCGGACACTGGCTGCGGCATTCCCGAGGACGCGCAGGAGCGGATCTTCGAGCCCTTCTTCACCACCAAGCCGGTGGGCATCGGGACCGGCATCGGCCTCTCCGTCTGCCAGGCGGTGGTGCAGAAGCTGGGCGGGAGAATCTCCGTCCGGAGCCTGGTGGGACAGGGCACGACCTTCGAGGTCCGCGTGCCGACCGAGCCTGCCTCGGTCAGCGATCCCGAGCCCGCCGCCGCGCAGAAGGCGTCGGCCTGACCGCGTTTCGGGGCGTTTCTTCCCCGAGGAGTAGGGTGCGCATCGGGAGATCTCCATGCCGGTGCTCACTCCGATGCTCCTCGTCCTCCTCGGCACGACGCCCCCGGCCGAGGACGTCCCGGCGCTGCTGCGCGCCCGGACCGAGCAGCTGCTCGACGCCATCACCCGGGGGGACCCTTCGGTCTGGGAGCAGGCGCTGGATGCCCGGGCCCGGGTCATCGACGAGCAGGGCGAGGTGCTCGACCGGAAGGCGATGCTGGCCAGCATCCGTCCCCTTCCGCCCGGGGTGAGCGGCTCGCTGCGCCCCATCGAGTTCCAGGCCATCGTGGCCGGCGACACCGCGGTGACCACCTACCTCGCCGACGAGGACGAAAACTTCCACGGCGCCCGGATCCACTCCCGCTACCGGATGGGAGAAACGTGGGTGAAGCGCGACGGGACCTGGAAGCTGCTCGGGGTCCAGGTCCTGGCGCTGCGCGCCGATCCGCCGGCGGTGCCCACCACCGCGGAGCAGCGGCGGGCCTACTGTGGCCGGTACCGCCTCGGTGACCTCACCTACGTCGTCGAGTGTGGGACGGATGGGCTGACCGGCGGAACGACGGGGAAACCCCGCAAACCGCTCCGCCTCGAGTCGCCGGACGTGTTCTTCGTTCCCGGAGAGCCACGGACACGCCGCATCTTCCAGCGCGACGCAGCGGGCCGAGTCACCGGCTTCCTCGAGCGGCGTGAGTCCTGGGATCTGCCCTGGAAGCGGGTGGACTGAAGGCGTCACCCCTGCGTGGTACCTCGCGCTCGAGGAGAGGCGTCGACGGTTCCCCCACCCGAGGTCCGCGGTCACCGCTGGCACGCGTCCCACGGGCGCCGGGCGCTCTCTCCTCGCCCATTCCGGAGCGCCAATGGGTGAGGACCATCGCCCCGGTCCGGCTCCGCGCCTCGCGCCCCCTCGCGCCGCGCGTGCTCCCGAGCTGTGGGTGGTGATCGAGGTGCCCGAGCCGGTGCGGAGCGAGGTTCTCGCCGTCCGGCGGATCGTGAGCCGCACCGGCCAGCAAGTTCCGGTGGGCATCGGGTCGGTCGGCCCGCTCCCCCCGCAGGACGTGGCCGAGGTGCGCCGGGTCCTCGACTTGGTGGGCGAGGAGACCGGTCCGATCATCGGCCGCTTCGTCGGGCTGCGCCGCTTCCCCCAGACCCGCTACGTGTATCTGGCGCCGGACGACGAGATGGCCACCTCGCTGCTCATCCTCCAGGACCGGCTGGTGGAGGCGGGGCTGAAGCTCGCCCCGGACGTCTATCAGGCCACGCCGCACGCGGTGATCGGCCGGGTCCCGCCCGAGGCGGAGATCGAGGTGGCCGCGGCCGCGCGGGCGCTGGTTCCCTCACCGACCTTCCGGATGACCACCCTGGCACTGTGGAGCCTGAGCGAGCGGGAGGCCAGCTGCCTCCATCGCGTGCTCCTCTCCGGCGTCCTCTGAGATCCGTTTCGCCTCCTGGCGCGTTGTGGTGTGTGGCGCCCGGCCGTCGCCTCTGGCGCTCTGGAGGAATCACGGAATGGCTCGGTGGCGCGGCGATCGGGGAGGAGAGGGCCGGGTGGCTTCCGCTGAAGGCGGAGTCGACCCGAGGGTCGGCCGTGACCGCCACGGAGATCCGCGGGGATGCGAGGTCGTGCACAGAGGGGTGAAGGTGATCTTCGGTGTGGAGCGCCGGGAGCCGCACATGGTACGACCCCTCCGCTTTTCTCGTTTTGCGAGCACTGGGGGTGGGCCGGTGAAGCAGGACGTGGTGCTGGTGGCATCAGAGGACGCCGAGACGCGGCGGGAGCTCGCCGAGCGACTGGACTGGGATGACGTCCCCTTCCATCTCGCCTCGAGCGCCCACGAGGCGCTGCAAGCGCTCGCCTTCCTTCCCATCGGGACCCGACTGTTCGTGGTGCTCGACTTCGCCCGCCGCGCGCGCGCCCGGGTGATGGATGCGCTCCGCGGCCGCGGGGACCTGGAGGTGCAGCTGCTCCTGCTCCACGACGCTCAGGAGGACGGGCTCACCGACGAGAAGGTGGTCGAGCACGTGCGGCGCCCCGCGGTGCCCGGCTACCTCTACAGCCTGGTCGAGCGGCACGGCGCCGTCGCGGTCTGAGCCGATCCCCGAGTCGCGGCCCGCGTGGTCAGACGGCCACCCGGGGAGCGCGATGTCGTGAATTCGCGGCCGAGGGGGAGGTCACGCGCTTGCGCCTTCTCCGGGGGCGCGTGACGCTTCCGGCCCGATGCTGCACCGCCGCGACCTCCTCGGCGCCTTCGTCTGCTACGCGCTCCTCGCCGAATTCTCGTCCAGCCGCGCCGCCCGCCGCCCGCGCTCGATCCGGTGGTGGCTCGACCGGCAGGACGCCCTGGCCCGGGAGCTCGCCTCGGGAACCCTCGACGCCGAGGCCTGGTGCCGCGAGGTCGAGGCGCTCGGCCGCGAGGCCGACGTCGAGCGGCTGATCGCCGAGGCCCTCCCGTCAC
>DASROG010000468.1:0-9231 GCA_035646995.1 Myxococcaceae bacterium | reverse complement strand
GACATGGACTCCGGGCGCGTGGCTCCGGACGGACCGCCGGCGGTCGCGCCCTCGGTGGCGACCTGCCGGTACTGCCGGAACGTGCAGACCTCGGGCCTGTTCTGCGACCGATGCGGGATGCGGCTGCCGTGGGCGCGTCCGGGAGCGGCGGTGGCCCCGGCGCGGACCGAGGAGACCGATCGCCGGGTCTGCAAGCGATGCGGTGAGCGGAGTCCCGCGTCGATGGAGCGGTGCGGCGCCTGCGGAGCGCTGCTGCTGTCCGAGGGCTGAGCACTAGCCAGCTCCGGGGCGGCTGCCGTAGGGTCCGCCCCGCTTGCAGACCGAAATGTCGACCGAGCTCACGCCCGAGGTGGCCCGCGCGCGGCTGCCCGAGCTCCAGGCGCAGCTGGCGGTGCGCCGGAGCACGACCCACTTCGCGCGGGCGGGGGTGGCGCTGGTGGCGTGCGCCGTCTTCAGCGCCGCCGCGGCGAAGCTGTTCTGGGATTCGCTCCGGTTCCCGGTGCTGGGGGCACTCGCGCTGGTGCTGGCCATCGCCCTGGTGGTGTTTGCGTGGATCCAGTACCGGCGGGGCATGGTGCACCACCAGCGGGAGCTGGAGCTGTTCGCGTCATTGCAGGCGGTGCACCGGGCGCTCCACCTGGACGATCCGGCCGCGCTGTTGCCGCGATGAGGACGGGGTCGGGGCGGTTCATCGTCCTGGAGGGCATCGACGGGTCGGGGACGACCACGCAGGCGGCGCGGTTGGCGGCGTCGCTGCGGGCGGCGGGGCACGCGGTGGTGAGCACGCGGGAGCCGTCCGACGGGCCGATCGGTGTGGTGCTGCGGCAGGCGCTGACCCGGCGGCTGGTGGGCCTGTCGGACCGGGTGCTGGCGCTGCTGTTCGCGGCGGATCGTCTGGACCACCTGGCGTCGGTGGTGGAGCCGGCACTGGCGGAGGGGAAGGTGGTGGTGTCGGATCGCTACGTGCTGTCGTCGCTGGCCTACCAGGGCATGCGGATGCCGCTGGCCTGGGTGGAGGCGCTGAATGCAGCGGCCCGCCCGGCCGACCTGACGCTGTACCTCGAGGTGGATCCGGGAACGGCGGCCCGGCGGCGGCACCGCCGGGGCGGGACCGAGGAGCTCTTCGACGCGGACGAGGTGCAGCGGGCCGTGGCGCGCGCGTACGGGCGCGTGGTGCGCAAGCATGCCCGGGCGCAGCGGGTGGCGCGGGTGGACGGACGCGCGCCGCCCGACGAGGTCGCGCGGGAGATCCTGGCCAGGGCCCGGGCGGTGCTCCCGCGGCGGGGGCGGAAGTAGAGTGCCTGCCCGTGATGGCACGGACGGGCGCGGCGGCGATCATCATCGGGAACGAGGTCCTCTCGGCGAAGGTGGAGGACCTGAACGGCCCGCACCTCGTCCGGCGCCTGCGAGAGCACGGCCTGCCCCTGCGGGCGCTCCTCGTGGTGCCGGACGAGATCGAGGCCATCGTCGGGGCGGTGGTGAACGCGCGCGCGGTGGGGCGGTGGGTGATCACCAGCGGGGGCATCGGCCCGACGCACGACGACGTGACCGTGCGGGCGGTGGCGCTGGCGCTGGGGCGGGAGGTGGTGCGGCTGCCGCGCATCGTCGAGCTGCTGGCGCGGGCGCACGCGGGCTCGATGCCGGCGGAGGCGCTGCGACTGGCCGAGGCGCCCGAGGGCACCGAGCTGCTGGCCCCGGAGGGGACGGTGTACCCGGTGCTGTCGGTGGAGGGGATGTTCCTGCTGCCGGGGGTGCCCTCGCTCTTCAAGATGCAGCTGGAGACGGTGCTCTCCTCGCTGCCGAAGGGCGCGGTGCACGTCCGTTCGCTGTACCTGTCGCGTGGCGAGGCGGAGATCGCCGCGGCGCTGGACCGGGTGGCGCTGGGGATGCCGGACGTGGGGATCGGCAGCTATCCGGCGGTGACCTCCGGCGCCGACCACCGGGTGCGGGTGACGGTCGAGGCCGCCGAGGCCGAGCGGGTGGAGCTGGTGGTGGCCCGGCTGCGGAGCGAGCTGCCCGAGGGCGCGGTGCTGCGGGTCGAGTGATGGCAGAGCCGCGGCGCCGCTAGACCGCCCGTTCCGGCAGCGTGGGCCCCACCCGGTCCCGCAGCGTGAAGAAGTCCTCGGAGAGCGAGAAGTTGAGCAGCGCCCGCAGATCCGCCCGCTCCTGCACCGCGCGGGCGGCGCTCTCCGGCGACTCGGGTGCCTTCGAGGACGCGAACGCCGGGTCCTCCCGCAGCACCATGGTGAGCGCCACCGCCGGATCCCCGCAGACCAGCAGGCCGGCGCGGTTTCCCGAGGCAAACAGCCCCTGCAGCGTCTTTCCGAGATCCGGCACCCGTCCGTGGGCCACCTCCCACGCTGGACCGTCGAGCGCGCGGAGCGTCTTGCGGGAGAACGTCTTCCGCAAGGACCGGACGCGCTCGTCATCTCGCCGCCCGAGCCCCTCGAAGTCGGGAACCACCACCCGGATGCAGTCCCCGAGCAGATCGGCGAGCCCCGGCTCGGGGAGCTTCCCGGCGAGGGCGGTGCGCTCGAGGAGGGCGAACACTGCCCGGCCGATGAGGAACATCTGCTCGCGGGAGTTGAACCGCCGGACCACGTCCTGCCCGACGCAGATGCTTGGCGGATCGCCGGTCTCGGCGACCACCAGGCCGCGCCGAGCCTGGTACACGTCGAAGTGGTCCGCCCCGAAGCCCTCGGCCACCAGGCGGATTGCGCGGACCACCGGGTGGTCGGTGCGGAGCCGGTCGGCGCGCGGGTCGACGCCCAGCATCTCGAAGTCCGGGGGGTAGAGCTTGGAGAGCTGTTCCCCCACGGCGCGAAGCACGTCGGTCAGCGGGTTCCGGGCGTCGGGGTGGAGGAGGAGCGCGAGCGACTCGCGGTCGATCCGGGCGTGCGGCTCGGTGGGAAGCCGCCCCTTCCAGTCGATGTGGAGATGGGTGGCACGCGCCGGTCCGGCGCTCAGGAAGCCGCTGACGGCTGCGCAGCAGAAGCCCCGGTCGAGCATGCGCTGCGAGTCCCAGATCTCGTAGAGGCTCTGCAGGCTGAACACCCGGACCGGATCGAGCGCGAGCACTTCCCGGTGGGCGTCGACGGCGAGGTCGGCCGAGCCCGGGTCCTTGCTCAGCATGTCGGCCAGGGCGGCCCGCGCCTCGACGCTTCCGGGGTCCAGCTCCACGGCGGTGCGGCAGGCGGCCACCGCCCGGGAGAGGTCGCCCAGCAGCCGGATGTAGAGCTCCGCAAGCCGGACCCGGATGTGAGCCGCGGCGGCGGGAGGGCACTGCTTTCCGGCGAGCTCGTCGAGGAGCTGGAGCAGCAGCGACATGCGCCCTCGCCGCTCGAAGAGGGGGACGATCCGGTCCAGCGCGTCGGGCTCCTCCCGCAGGAGCGGCAGCGCCTCCCTCGCCTCGCTGACCGAGCGCTCGGCATCGTCGAAGCCCTCGCTGAACGCCTCGGCGAGCCGCAGCGACGCACGGGCCCGGTCCACGGGCCTGGCCTCCATGGTCCGCAGCTGCTGGAGGCAGTCCACCACTCCGGTCCAGTTCCGGGACGCGCGGTGCAGCGTGGCCAGCCGGTCGAGCGGCTCGGCCGAGCGCACCGAGGCCAGCGCGGCGTTGAACGCGGCCACCGCCCGGGCGGGCTGATGGAGATGGTCCTGATAGAGCGTGCCGAGCCGGAGCTGGAGAGCGGCGAGCGTCTCCGCGTCGCCGCCGATCCGCAAGCGGGACTCCAGGGCCTCGGCGGCCTCGGACCAGCGGCCTTGCTCGGTGGCCAGCTCGGCGCGCAGCTCCAGCGCGTCGGCGTGCTCCGGTTCGGCCTCCAGCGCCCGGCCGAGGGCGGCCAGCGCCCGTCCCTGGTCGCCCACGCCGTCCAGCCAGCCCTGGGCGGCCTTGAAGAACTCGTTGGCGGCGCCGGGCCGGTCGCCGGAGGCGAGGCGGGTCTGGCCGCGCCGCTCGTTGAGCGAGGCCAGCTCGGCGGCGCCCCCCCTGCGAGCGAGGAGCGACTCCACGGCCTCGGAGGCCTCGACCTCCAGGGGATCCAAATCGAGCACCCGCTCGAAGGCGTCGATGGCGCGCTCGGGCTTCTGGAGCTCGTTCATCCACAGCCGGCCGGCCTCGAGCCAGGCCTGCATCGCGCCCTCCCGGCTGCGGGTGGCGGTGGCCTCGGCCTCCCAGGCGAGCGCCGCCACCTCGGTCTCGCCCATGCGGAGGCGAACGCGCCGGACGCCCTGGAGCGCCACCAGCTCGGCGGGCTCGAGGGCGAGCGCGGCCTGGTAGGCGGCGAGGGCGAGCGGGAGCGTCTCCAGCGCGCTCTCGCCGAGCTGCCCCAGGCGGAGGTGCAGCTCGAGTCGGGCCGACGGAGCCTCGGTGACCGCCAGCCGCCGCTCGTAGAACTCCCGGAGACCCCGGACGTCGGCCGCCTGGCGCAGCCCGCGCTCGAGCTGGAAGGCGGTGCGGGGGTCCTCGGGATCGACGGAGAAGGCGCGCCGGAGGTGCTCCAGGCGCTCGTCCAGCCGGGGACGGCCCTGCTCCAGCTCGGCCGAGAGCCGGAGCGCGGCCGCGAGGCCCGGGTCCGCCACCCGCGCGGCGAGGCGCTGCCGCACGTCCGCGCGCCGGGCCCGGTCCGAGGCCCGCGTATGCTCGAGGAGGAGGAGCGCGCCGATGTCGTCCGGCTGCAGCTCGAGCGCCGACTCGGCCACGGCGGCGGCGCGCTCGAGGTGCCCGGCGGCGAGGAGCGAGTGCGCGAGCCGGAGGCGTGCAACGAGCCGCTCCGAGGGGCCGCCGGCCACGGTGGCGCGCTCGAGGGACTGGAGCGCATCGGGGCCGCCCTGCACCGCGGAGAGGGCCTCCAGCTGGCGCAAGGCGGGGATGTGATCCGGGGCCAGCCGGAGGACAGCCTCGAGGGTGGCCGCGGCGGCAGTGCGGTCGGCGAGCGCGTCCAGCTGGAGGGTGGCCACCTCGAACAGGGCGTCGGCGCGGGCGCGGGGGTCGGTGCGGCTCCGCGCCATCCGCTCGAGCGTCGAGACCAGACCGGCCCAGTCGCCCTGGCCGCGCTGGATGCGGGCCAGCGCCCGGAGCGCGGCGCCGTGGTCCGGATCGCGCCGCAGCACCTCGTCCCAGGCCGCGCGCGCGGCGTCCAGGTCCACGAGGCGGGCCTCCTCCAGATCCGCGATGCGGGCCCAGAGCTGGACGGCGCGGGCGCTCCCGGCGAGCTCGGCCTCACGCCGGTACATCTGACCGAGCTCCTTCCAGCGCCCCTCCCGGGCGTAGAGCCGCCCCAGGGCCTGGAGCGCGGGAAGGTAGGTGCGATCGGCCTCGAGGAGGCGCTCCAGCACGGCGATGGCCGCCGCCACGTCGTCCAGGCGCTCCTCCAGCACCTGTGCCGCGCGGTGCCGCAGGGTGATGGCGTGGGCCGGGTCGGTGGAGAGCTCGGCCTGGCGCTCGAGGAGAGGAACCAGCTCGTCCCAGGCCTCGCGCCGCTCGGCGAGGCGTGCCACGTGGACCAGGGAGGGCAGATGGTCCGGGACCAGCTCCAGCGCGCGGCGGAGCGCGTCGGCGGCGAGGTCCAGGTTTCCGAGGTGCTCCTCCGCCTCCTGGGCGATGCGCCCCAGCGCGGCCACCCCGTCCGTGGGCGAGGTGAGGGAGAGCAGCTCCTCCTCGTGGAGCGCGATGAGCTCGTTCCAGCGCTGCTCCCGGCGCAGCACCCGCTCCAGGCCCTGACGCGCGGGGAGGTAGCCGGGGACGAGCTGGAGCGCCTCCCGGAAGCGGGCCAGCGCCTCGTCGGTGCGGTGGAGGCGCGCGTCGAGGATCTCCGCGGAGCGGAAGTGCAGCTCGGCCCGGGTCCGCGGGTCGCCCACCCCGGCGAGCTCCGCATCGTAGACGGCGACCAGCGCCGGCCAGTCCTGGGTCTTGGCGTGCAGCCGGCCGAGGCCGCTGAGGGCAACCGGATGGCCCGGGACCCGCGCCAGCACCGCCTCGTAGCGCTCGACCGCCTGCGGGTCGCGGTGCAGGGTGTCCTCCAGGAGCGAGGCGAGCCGGAGCTGGACGGTGAGCCACTCCCGCTCGTCGCGGACGGCGCTCGCGAGCGAGGCGAGCACGTCGGCCAGCTCCTCGGGGCGGTCCAGCGACTCGTGCAGGGTGGCGAGCGCGGCGAGGACGGCGGTGTCCTCGGGGTTCTGGTGCCGGGCGGCGTTGAGCGCGGCCACGGCGTCCTCGGGCCGCTCCTGCCGCACGTATGCCCGGGCCAGGGCGGTGTAGGCGGGGACGGACGTGGAGCCTCCCAGCTCCGCCTCGGCGGCCAGGACCGCGATGAGGGCCTCTTCGTCGCCGGAGGACTCGGCCGCCCGCCGCAGCGCCCCGAGGGTGACCGGGTCCCGCCGGTCGAGCGCGAAGGCCTCCCGCCAGCGGGTCAGGGCCTCGGCGTGCTGACCGAGTCGCTCGTGCAGCGTGGCCGCGGTCTGCAGGGCGTGCGCGGCGAGGCGCGGGTCCGGCAGGGCGCGGGCGAGCAGGACCTGGACGCGGAGGAGGCCGGCCACGTCTCCGTGAGCGGCGAGCATTCCCTCGGCCTGGACCAGGAGGCCCAGGTCCGCCGGCTCGAGCTCGAGCGCCGCGGCGAGGACCGTGGCGGCCTCGTCCCAGCGGTCGAGCCGGTCGGCCAGCACCTCCGCCTTCTCGAAGAGGAGCGCGGCGCGGGGCCGGGCCCCCTCGGTGGCCGCCAGCTCGGCGTCGAGGAGCTGGAGCACCATCGGCCAGTTTCCGACGTCGGAGAAGATGCGCCGGGCAGAGCGGAGGTTCTCGACGAAGCGGGGCGCGAGCCGGTACGCGGACTGGAAGGCGGCAGCCGCCGCGCGGAGGTTCCCCAGCGGACGTTCCCAGAGCAGACCCAGCTCGTGGTACAGCCGCGCGCTGCGCGGGTCCGGCTCCAGCGCCTTGGCCTCTCGCTCGAGCGCCGCGATGCGGGCACGGACCTCCACGACCTCTGTCTCGGAGGGAACCGTGGGGCGCCCGACCGGCGCTTCCCGCTCGGGAGGTGCGGTCATGCGGCGTGAGCGGCGGCCAGGAGCGCCCCCGAGTCGATGAGGACGGAGACCGCCTCGATGTCGCGGTGGATCTCCCGGTCCTCCTCCATCGAAGGAACGACCTGCCGGACGGCGGCGTGGGCTGCGGAGACGCCCCGGCCGGCCCGGAGCGGCTTCCGGAAGTCGAGCGCCTGGGCGGCGACCAGCACCTCGACGGCGAGGCAGCTGCGGGTGAACTCCACCACCTGCCGCGCCTTGAGCGCGGCGGTCATGCCCATGCTCACGTGGTCCTCGCGCCCCGCGGAGGAGGGGATGGAGTCCACCGAGGCGGGGTGGCTGAGCACCCGTGACTCGGCGACCAGCGCGGCCGAGGTGACCTGGGCGATCATGAAGCCGGAGTTGAGGCCGGAGTTCCTGGCCAGGAAGGGGGGCAGCCCGCTCAGCGCGGGGTTCACCAGCTGCTCCACCCGCCGCTCGCTGATCGCCGCGAGCTGGGTGCAGCCGATGGCCAGCACGTCCAGGGCGAGCGACACCGGCTGGCCGTGGAAGTTGCCACCGGAGACGATGAGGTCCTCTCCGGGGAAGACCAGCGGGTTGTCGGTGGCCGAGTTCACCTCGATGGAGAGAACGCTCCGCGCGTGTGCCAGCCCGTCGCGCGCGGCCCCGTGCACCTGCGGCATGCAGCGGAGGGAGTAGGGGTCCTGGACCTTCGAGCAGTCGGCGTGGCTCTCGACGATCTCCGAGTCGCGCAGGAGCGCCCGCAGGTGCGCGGCGACCGCCACCTGCCCGGGGTGAGGGCGCGCGGCCTGGATGGGGGCGATGAACGGGCGGTGGCTGCCGAGAAGGCCCTCCAGGGTCATAGCGCCGGCGAGGTCGGCCGTCCTGGCCAGCTCCTCGGCGCGGAGCAGCGCGAGCGTGCCCACCGCGCACATGGCCTGGGTGCCGTTGACCAGCGCGAGCCCCTCCTTCGCCTCGAGCACCACGGGCTCGAGCCCGGCGCGGGCGAGGGCGGCGCGTCCGGGGAGGCGCTCGCCACCGACGAACGCCTCGCCCTCGCCGATGAGCACCAGCGCCAGGTGGGCGAGCGGGGCGAGGTCACCCGAGGCGCCCACGCTGCCACGCTCGGGGACGACCGGGATGACGCCCCGGTTGAGCATGTCCAGGGCGAGCTGGAGGGTGCGGGGCCGGATGCCGGAGTTTCCCTTTGCCAGCACGTTGCAGCGGAGGAGGAGGAGCGCGCGGGCCTCGGGGATGGGCAGCGGCGTGCCCACGCCGGCAGCATGCGAGAGCAGGAGGTTCCGCTGGAGCGTCCGGAGGTCCTTCCGGTCGATGCGCACCTCTGCCAGCGTTCCGAAGCCGGTGTTGATGCCGTAGGCCGCCGTCTCCCCGGCCGCCACGCGGTCCACCAGCGCCCGCGCCCGCTCCACCCGGGCCACGGCCTCGGGCGCGAGCTCGACGTGGACTCCACCGCGGGCCACCTCGCGGATCTCCTCCAGGCTCAGCGTCTCGCCGTCCAGGAGCAATCGCCGGTCGGTCATGGGCGGCGGAAGGTACCCCGAGGCGCGGCTGTCCGTCTAACGTCGAGACCACCTGGATAGACCGGATGATCGCGCCGCGATCGCGGCCGGGGCCCACGAGCGACGCGACGCCGGGATCGGCCGCGAGGGCAGGCGAGGGACGGATCGATCCAGGTGGTTTCGGCGCTAAGGTGACGGACGACCCCGGGTGGTCGCCGGAGGTGATGCGATCGCGGCGGCGCCGGGGGCGGCGCGGCCGGTGCATGGAGGGGCCGACGACGGTGGCACTGTGGGTTCAGAAATACGGGGGAACGTCGGTGGCGGACCCCGAGCGAATCCGGGCCGTCGCACGGAGGTGTCTCCAGGCACGGGCGGCGGGGCACGACCTGGTGGTGGTGGTCTCGGCGATGTCCGGTGAGACCAACCGACTCCTGAAGCTGGTGCAGTCGGTGAACCAGCGGCCGAGCGAGCGCGAGCAGGACGTGGTGGTCGCCACCGGCGAGCAGGTGACGATCGGGCTTCTCGCGCTGGCGATCCAGGCCGCGGGCGGGCAGGCCACGAGCTTCCTCGCCCACCAGTGCCGCATCGTGACCGACAGCACGTTCAGCAAGGCGCGGATCAAGCGGATCGACGAGGAGCCGCTGCGTGCCGCGCTGGGCCGCGGAGAGGTGGCGGTGGTCGCCGGGTTCCAGGG
>DASROG010000467.1:0-2210 GCA_035646995.1 Myxococcaceae bacterium | reverse complement strand
CTGCCCGGCGACCCGCGAGACCGCGTCGTCGAGCTCGCTCCACGTCCATCGATGGTCTGCGGCGACCAGGGCGAGTCCAGTCGGATTCCCCCGAGCCTGTGTCCGGACCGGGCAGTCGGAGATCACCATCCGATCACCTCGGGGTCGATGGCGAGCCCAGGGAGGTCGGGCAGATGGCAGAGGCCGTGCGAGATGGCGTAGCCGCCGGCATCGGCCTCCAGCAGATGGCCGGTGGCAAGCCCGTGCGCGGGCCCCTCCACGGGGAGCGTGCAGGCCAGGTGGGCGGCGCCCGCGCGCGACACCGCGCCGTCCAGCGCGCTGGTCACCACCACTTCGACTCCCACCTGCCAGGCCAGGCTGGCGTAGCGTCGCGCCCGGAGCACGCCCCCCACCACCGGGAGCTTGAACACCAGCACGTCCACCGCCGGGCGCTTGCCTGCGAACAGGCCGTCGCGGGCGCCGGGCACGCCGATGGACTCGTCGGCGGCGATCCGCGCCAGCGAGCGCAGCTTCCGCAGCCCCTCGAAGTCGGTCGCCGGGACCGGCTGCTCGACGAACTCCAGCCGCGCCGGGGCGAAGGCCTGCAGCCGCGTCCGGGCCTCGGCCTCGGACCAGGCGCCGTTGCCGTCGACGCGGATCCGGACGTTGGGACCCACCGCGGTGCGCACCGCGGCGAGCCGGGCGGCGTCCCGCTCCGCGGGCTGGGCCCCCACCTTGATCTTCAGGGTGTCGAAGTTCTCGCGCGCCCGCGCCCGGGCCTCGGAGGCGAGCGCGTCGACCTCGTCGTCGGTGAGGAGCGCGTTCACCCGGACCGAGCGCAGCTCGGCGCCGAGCCAGATGGCGAGCGGCACGCCCGCGTGCCGGGCCCCGGCGTCCAGCAGCGCGAGCTCCACCCCGGCGCGGGTGGCCGGTGTCTCGCGGAGGATCGCGATCTTCCCGATCCGGTCCGCGACCTCGTCGGGGCTCCCGGGCGGGGCGGAGCCCCGAAGCGCCGAGGCCGCCTCCCCGAGCGCGGTGTGGGCCCGCTCCGGCGGCTCGGTGCCGAAGCCGGGAAGGAGGGTCACCTCGCCGAGCCCATCCCCCAGCCGGAGCCAGAAGCCCTCGACGCCGAAGCGCAAGCCGGCCCCGGTGGAGAGCGAGGAGCGGAAGCAGAGCGTCCGGGGTCGGATGAGGAGCTCGGTCGTCATGGGTTTCCCAGCCAGGCCCCGATGGCGAGGAGGAAGCCGAACGCCGCCTGGAAGCGTGCGGTGGTCCCGAGCGCCGGGTTGAGCGCCGCACCGGTGGTGCGCAGCACCCGCGACAGCGGAGACCAGGCCAGCGGAAGGGCGCACAGCGCCAGCAGCACCGGCCACCGGCTCCAGCTCATCGCCACGATGACCACCGGCATCGCGAGCGCGAGGAGCAGCAGCGTCACGTACTCCGCGCGCCCGAACCCGCGGCCGAAGCGGACCACCAGGGTGCGCTTGCCGGCCCGCGCGTCGGTGTCGAGGTCCCGGAGGTTGTTGACCACCAGGATCATCGTCCCGGTGGCGCCGATGGCCACCGCGGCCGGCCAGACCGCGGGGACCAGCCGGAGCGCCTGGGCGTAGAACGTTCCCGGTACCGCCACCAGGCCGAAGAAGACCATCACGAAGAGGTCTCCCAGCCCGTGGTAACCGAGCGGGTACGGGCCTCCGGTGTACGCCCAGCCGGCGAGCACCGAGGCCAGGCCAATGACCACGAAGGGCCACCCACCGCGAGCCACGAGGAAGATGCCGACGACGACCGCGAGCGCGAAGCAGGCCGCGCCGGCGGCGAGCACGGTCTGCGGCGCGATGAGCCCGCTCTGCGTCACGCGGGTGGGGCCCAGGCGCTCGTGGGTGTCGGCGCCCTTCCGGAAGTCGTAGTAGTCGTTGGTGAGGTTGGTGCCGATCTGGATCAGCACCGCTCCGGCCAGCGCTGCCAGCGCGGGCCACACCGCGGCCAGCCCCAGCCCGAGCGCGAGCCCGGTGCCCACCACCACCGGAACCACGGCGGCGGTGAGCGTCTTCGGCCTGGCCGCGAGCAGCCAGGTCCGGAGCGACGGCGAGGCGACGGGGGCGGCGGCGGTCACGGGCGGCGGGGGAACTTCTTGAAGTCGGGCTTCCGCCGCTCGACGTACGCGTTGCGGCCCTCCTGGGCCTCGGCGGACATGTAGTAGAGCAGCGTCGCGTTGCCGGCGAGCTCCTGGA
>DASROG010000466.1:0-8426 GCA_035646995.1 Myxococcaceae bacterium | reverse complement strand
CCGTCCCGAACCCCTTCCGCTCGAAGAGCGCGTCGCCGGCATCCACGAAGAGCGCCGGGATGCCCGCGGCGCGCGTCTTGGCGATGATGGCCGCCGTCTTCGACAGGCCCCCACGCATCGCCTCGCTGCAGCCGCAGGGGGCAATCTGACCGCGCACGTCGGCGGTGACGAAGACGGCGAAGCGCGTCGAGGTCGGCGATCCGCCGGCGGCCGATGGCGGAGCGCCTCCCGGACTGCCGCGGGTACAGGCCGCGAGCAGTGTGGCTGCAATGAGGACCGAGCGGTGCTGCAAAGTTCCGTCCGCGGAAGGACGGCCCCCTCTACCATCCCGGCCCGGAGCCACGCGAGTCGTTGACAGACCGCCGATGGAATTGGTTTGAGCGGGGCGCTTGCCCCCGCCCCCCGCAGATCTGATGAAGCTGCCGCTCGAGGAGCTGCTCTATCTCCGTCTCGGAGAGTTCCTCGACCAGCTGCACGGCCGGCGGGTTCCGGAGCTCTACCGCGTGCTCCTGGACCAGGTGGACCGGGCGGTGCTCCGTCAGGCGCTGGAGCGCAGCGACGGACAGCTCACCGCGGCGGCGTCCTTCCTCGGCGTGGACCGGAATACCCTGGCCCGCAAGGTCAAACGGCTGAAGGTCCGCGGCCGGACCTGATGGAAACCACAGCGGGCGAATCGCTCCTCGCTTGCCCTCGCGGCCGAGCTCTGCGTCACTCGTCCGTCACGGGACCCGAGCCCCGCTCGGTGCTTGACCTCGTCGGTGAATGCGGCGCAATCATCCGACCCACCCACGCGGGTCTCCGCCACGAGACCAGCTCGCCCCTGGTCTCGAGGGACCGGCGTGCGCACGGTGTGGGGCTGCCCATGATGCGATCGCTCGCTCTCACCCTCCTCTCCGGGCTCCTGTTGCTCGCGGTCCCCGCCCGCGCGCTGAACGACGGGCTCGGGGAGGTCCCCCCGGAGGTCGACCGGGACTCGCCGCTGGCCACGGTGCAGGGCTTCCTGACCGCCGCCCACCGCAGCGACTACGAGCTCGCGGCGCACTACCTGGGGCTGGACTGGCTCTCCCGCGACAAGCAGAAGACCGAGGGACCGCGGCTGGCCCGCCGGCTCCGCTTCGTGCTCGACCGGAAGCTGTTCCTCGAGCTCGGCGCGATCAGCAGGGAGCCGCAGGGCGACCCGGCCAGGCCCGGGTACGACCAGCTCGGCACCATCCCGCTGGAGAAGCAGAGCATTCCCGTCCGGGTCTCCCGATACGAGGTCGACGGCAAGCCGATTTGGGTCTTCAGCACCATCACCGTCCGCGCCATCGACGCGCTCTACGAGACCTACGGCCCGCCGCTCGCCGAGGTGCTCCCCGAGGTCCTGTTCACCCGGGCGGTGGGAGGGCTCGAGCTCTGGCAATGGCTGGGGCTCATCATCGCCTTTGGCGGCGCTCTGCTCGGCGGGTGGCTCCTGGAGCGAATCGCCCTCCTGCTGCTCGGGCCCATCAGCCGCATGACCCGGGTGACCTGGGACAACCAGCTTGCGCAGGCCGCGCGCGGGCCGCTCCGGCTGCCGATCTGGGCCGTGGTGCTCAGCATCGCCACCCCGCCGCTCCTCCTCCCGCCGGTGTGGGCACACGGCATCAGCGTGCTCAACCGGTCGCTCCTGGTCATCTCCGCGGCCTGGTTCGCGCTGCGCTTCCTCGACCTTGCCTCGGGCGTCGTGGAGAGCCGCGTGGCGAAGGTGCACGAGAACATCGCCAACGCCCGGGCAGTACGGACCCAGCTGGAGTTGCTCCGCCGGGTCCTGGTGATCGTGGTCTGGATCCTCGCCTCCGCGGCCCTGCTGATGCAGTTCACGGTGGTGCGCACCGTGGGTGTCTCGCTGCTGGCCTCGGCCGGCGTGGCGGGGGTGGTGCTCGGACTCGCGGCCCAGAAGTCCATCGGGGCGCTGCTGGCGGGAATCCAGCTCTCCATCACCCAGCCCATCCGCATCGGGGACCAGGTGGTCGTCGAGGGCGAGAACGGGACAGTGGAGGAGATCAACCTGACCTACGTGGTCGTGCGCTGCGCGGACCTTCGGCGGCTCCTGGTGCCGGTGACGCAGTTCCTGGAGAAGCCCTTCCAGAACTGGAGCAAGGGCGGCGTCGAGATGATCGGCACGGTGACCCTCCAGGTGGACTGGACCACCGACATCGAGGCGGTCCGCAAGGACCTGGCCCGGGTCCTCGCGGAGGAGGCGAAGGACCTGTGGGACGGCAAGACGGCGAAGGTGCAGGTCGCGGACTCCACCGAGCAGACGATGCAGCTCCGGGTGCTGCTGGGCGGCCACGTGGACTCGCTCTTCGACCTCCGCTGCCTCGTCCGCGAGCGGCTCATTGCCTTCATCCACCGGACGCCGACCTGGCTCCCGCGGCAGCGGACCGAGCACGACGGGAGCGCTCAGGCCGGTGCCCAGACCGCTCCGGCGGCGGCGCCGGCGCCCAAGGCGTGACCCGTGGCGCGAGCCGCCCCGGGTCGCATCGGGCCCCCGAGTGCGTCGCTGACCCACCCGGGAGGAAGCCTCCGTCTCGAGCGGACCGTGCATCTCCTTGGAATGCCGGGACATGGCCGGGTGCCCGCTGCTGGCCCGGGACGTGAAAGAGAGCTCGGGCATGAAGCCGTCCCCTCATACCAATGCCGTCGTCCAGGCTCTGGTGGCTTGCCGCGCCCGCCGCGAGCTGAAGGGCACCCCGCGCGACACTCCCGAGGAGCGCCAGGCAATGAAGGCGCAGCTCTGGGCTCGCCTCGACGCCCGGCTCTCCAGCTGGGATCCGAGCACCCAGACGATGGCGCAGTGGGCACTCCATGTGCTCAGCGCCCCCAGCGAGCCCGCGCAGCAGGTCGCCTAGACAGCGCCGGGCAGCATTGCTCCCGATGGCCACGCTGCGGCCCGGAGCCGCTCTTCCCGCAGCGCCCACCGTGTTGCACCAGCGGCGCTCGGGTTTCGAACCATGACGGGATAACCGGGTGGGGGCCCACGGGTTACGCCGGGCGGAGGAGTCGCCCCATGCCCACCGCCGTTGTTCCATCCGACGCCGAGACCCCTCCGCCCTCCAGGCCAGAGCGGCGGCGCGTCCTCGCTCTCGCGGTGGGCGTGTGGTGGGTTCAACGGCTGCTCCAGGCAGCCCGGCCGCGCCGTTCCGGCGCGCCCGTGTCCGACGACGACGCGCTGCACCCGCCCGCTCCGGCTGGTCGCTGACCGGTCGACTCCCGCCGGCGCACGCAACGTCCGTCGCGCCGGGGTTCCGGGGTTGTTGCCCATGGCGTCCGAGGTGCCGAGCGACGTTCGCCCGGGTGAGAATCCGTGCGATTGTGGATGCGCCATGCCGGTGCGAGAGGGCGACATCCTGGACGGGCGGTTCGAGCTCGGGCGGGTCGCGGCCAGCGGAGGGATGGGCGTCGTCTACCGCGGCGTGGACCGGCAGAGCGGGGCGCTGGTGGCGGTGAAGACCCTCCGGGACACCGAGGGAGCCGAGCGGTTTCGCCGCGAGGTCCAGGTGCTCTCCAGGCTCCGGCACCCCGGGATCGTCGCCTACCTGGCCCATGGCCTGGCCGGGGGCGAGATGTACCTGGTGATGGAGTGGCTGGAGGGCGAGGACCTCGCGACCCGTCTCGCCGGGGCCGACGTGAGCGTGGGGGAGGCGCTGAGCGTGGGGATGCAGATCGCCTCGGCGCTGGGCGCCGCCCACGCGCAGGGCATCGTCCACCGCGACGTCAAGCCCTCGAACGTGTTCCTCGCCGACTTCCGGCTCGACCGGCTCAAGCTCCTCGACTACGGCATCGCCCGGCACGGCGGCGACTCGACGCTGACCGACCTCGGAACGGTGCTGGGCACGCCGGCGTACATGTCGCCCGAGCAGGCGCGGGGAGAGCGGGACACCGACGCCCGTGCCGACGTCTATGCGCTCGGTGCGCTCCTCTTCCGCTGCCTCACCGGCAACCCGCCCTTCGAGGCCGAGGGTCGCGAGGCGCTTCTCGCGGCGGTGGTCCACCGGCCGGCTCCCCGGGTGAGCGACCTCGCGCGGGTTCCCCGCGCCCTCGCGGACCTGGTCGCGCGGATGCTGGAGAAGGATCCCCGCCGGCGACCCGCGGACGGGAGCGCCGCGCTGTCCGAGCTGTCGGCGATCGGGACCGGAGGCGAGGACGGCATGGAAGGGGCCGCGCTGGCGAGCACGGTCATCCAGGGCTCGCCCCAGTCGATCACCGCGCTCCGTCCGGTGCTCTCCTCGGTGGCGGTGCTCCCCTTCCACGACATGAGTGCCGGGCGGGACCAGGATTACCTCTGCGAGGGCATCGCCGAGGAGCTGATCAACACCCTGACCCCGGTGACCGGTCTGCGGGTTGCCGCCCGGAGCTCCTCCTTCGCGCTTCGCTCGTCGGAGGCGGATGCACGGAGCATCGGGCGCCGGCTCGGGGTGGACGCGGTCCTCGAGGGCGGGGTCCGGAAGTCCGGGGACCGGCTCCGCATCACCGTCCAGCTGGTGGACGTGGCCGACGGCTCCCCGCGCTGGTCGCACCGGTTCGATGGCACGGCGGAGCAGGTCTTCGAGATCCAGGACCAGATCGCGGAGAGCGTCGCCACCGCGCTCCGGGGAATGCTGAGCACGGAGGAGCGCGATGCCCTGCGCCGCCCGGGCACCCGGATGGAAGCGTACGAGCATTTCCTCCGGGGTCGGCAGCTCCTGCACCAGGTGACCCTCGTCTCCTCGGGCGCCGCAGAGCGCGCCTTCCAGCAGGCGATCGAGGTCGACCCCGACTACGCGCCTGCATATGCCGGACTGACGCAGGTCTACGCCTGGCTGGTGGAGTGGATGGCCGGTGGGGAGGACGTGCAGGCGGCGGCCGACCGCGCCAGCCGACGGGCCCTCGAGCTCGCGCCGAACCTGGCGGAGTCGCACGTGGCCCGGGGAATGCTCCTCGCCATGCAGCGCGACTACCCGGGCGCGGAGGAGGAGTACGAGGAGGCGGCGCGGCTGAACCCGAGCTCCTTCGAGGCGTACTACCTCCACGGCCGCGCCTGCTTCGAGTCCGGAAAGCTCGAGCAGTCCGTGGAGCTGTTCCTGAAGGCCGCCGAGGTCCGCCCCGAGGACTTCCAGGCGCTCCTCCTCAGCGCGATGCCGCTCCGGAGGCTCGGGCGGCCGGAGGAGGAGGCCCGGCTGCGAGGCGAAGGCCTTCGTCGGGTGGAGCGGCAACTGGCGCTGCAGCCCAGAGACTCGCGTGCGCTGGTTCTCGGGGCCTCGGCGCTGCTCAGCGAGGGCCAGCGAGAGCGGGCCTTCGAGTGGATGGCCCGCGCGCTGGAGGTCGCTCCGGACGAGCCGGGCGTCCAGGTGAACGCGGGCTGCTTCTATACGCGCGCCGGGATGCCCGAGCAGGCGCTCGACTGGCTGGAGAAGAGCTTCGGTCGCGGGGCTGGCAAGCGGGAGTGGATCGAGAAGGACCCGGACTACGACCCCATCCGGGATCACCCGCGCTTCCGGGCGATGGTCTCCAAGCTCCGCTGAGCGCGGGGGAGGTCAGCCCTTCAGTCCTGCTCGGGGCCGGCGGCCGCCGCCGCGGGACCGAGCAGGGGTGCGGCCTGCTCCGCGGCCGCCGTCGCCGACGCGGACGGTCGGGGCCGGGTGAAGAACTCGTCGGCGACCCGGAGGAGCTCCTGCGCCTCGAAGGGCTTCCGGAGCGTGCGGAACACCCCGGGCGCGTTCTCCACCCACTGGCCGTTGACCGTCGCGGACATCGCCACCACTCCGAAGTCACCCTGGTCCGGCCGCCTGCGGAGCTCCGCGAGGAACTGGACGCCATCCATGATCGGCATCTGGAGATCGAGCACCACCAGCGCCGGCCGGGCGAGGCGGTCGAGCATCGCCAGCGCCTCGCCTCCGTGCCGCGCCACCGCCACGCGATGGCCGTCGTCCTCCAGCGCCTCCTGGAGCGTCTCGCGAAGGAGGATCTCGTCGTCGGCGATCAGGATGTCTGGGGCGGCACGCACGGGCGCCGCCACGGTGCATCGGGTCGCCACCGGGCACATCTGCCGGGTGCGAGGCGGCTGTCGTGCCCGCGACACCTGAGGCGGTGGAGAAGGAGGTTCGACCAGCCAGTGAACACTTCATGGGGCCGCGGTCGCACACTGTCTGACTGGTCCGCACCCGGGGCGTGGCACTCCTGCCTCCCGGTTGCTACGGCCGAACGGGACCGGAAGCACTCAGCGCCCGGTCGCCCGCTCGCCTGGACGACGAACCGGCCGGCGCCCGGCGAACTCCACCACCAGCGCCTGGATCTCCTCGATGTCGAAGGGCTTGCGCATCGCGCGGATCACCCCCGGCAGCTTTCCGAACCACTCGGGATCCACCAGGGCGGACATGACGATGACCTCGAACTCGTCGTGGTCCGGCCGGCCGCGGAGGTGGTCGAGGAAGGTCACCCCGTCCATGACCGGCATGTGAAGGTCGAGCAGGATCAGCGCCGGCCGCCGCAGCTTGGGCAGCGTCACCAGTGCCTCGTTGCCGTTCCGCGCGCAGAGCACCCAGTGGCCGTCCTCGATGAGCACGTCCTCGAGCGTGTCGCGAAAGTTGTAGTCGTCCTCGGCGATGAGGACCGATGCCCGGAGTCCCACGTCTGCAGAGAGGGTGCACCAGACGCGGGCCGGGCTCACTCGACGAGTCCGCGGTCCTGTTGACCGGTCCACGCTCGGGTCGGGAAATCGGCCGAACCGGGCGCGCACGTGCGCCAACCGCCTCCTCGGGTCCGCTCAGCGCGAACCGGCCGGGAGCCGGTCGATCCGCAGCTTCTTCATCTTGCTCTGGAGCGTCGAGGGCTTCACCCCGAGGATCTCCGCGGCGCCCCCGGGTCCGTAGATGCGACCACGGGTGGCCTGCAGCACGCGGCTGATGTGCTGGCGGGTCGCGTCCGCCAGCGTGGGAAGCTCACCTTCGCGGAGCCGTCCCTCGCGGCGGCGCCGGCCGGGCAGGTCGATCACCTCGGGCCCCAGCTCCTGGCCGGGGGCGAGGATCAGCGCCCGCTCGAGCACGTTCGCCAGCTCGCGGAC
Source organism: Myxococcaceae bacterium (assembly GCA_035646995.1). Lineage (GTDB taxonomy): Bacteria > Myxococcota > Myxococcia > Myxococcales > Myxococcaceae > RPRB01. The sequence continues at coordinate 1,363 of DASROG010000466.1, read as the reverse complement.
GTTCCCTGGCCAGTCGTGAGCCTCCAGCCGGGAGAGCGCCTCCGGGGTGAGCCGCCGCGCTGGCTTTCCGGTCCGGCGGGCCAGCTGCTCGAGGAGGGTCTCCGCCAGAGGTGCCACGTCCTCGCGCCGCTCCCGCAGCGGAGGCAGCTCCAGGGGAAAGACGTCCAGCAGGTAGAACAGGTCCTCGCGGAACCGGCCGGCGCTCACTGCCGACTCGAGATCGGCCTGGGTCGCGGCGAGGATCCGCACCTCCACCCGGACCGGGCGGTCGCTGCCCACCGGCTCGAACTCTCCGTCCTGCAGCACCCGGAGGAGGCGCGTCTGGAGCGGAAGCGGCAGCTCCGAGACCTCGTCCAGGAAGAGCGTTCCGCCATTCGCCACCACCAGCCGTCCCGGGCGAGCGCGGACCGCCCCGGCGAAGGCGCCCTCCACGTGGCCGAACAGCTCCAGCTCCAGCGTCGCCTCCGGCAACCCGGCGCAGCTCAGGGAGACGAAGGGATGGTCGGCGCGGGCGGACCAGGCGTGGATTGCCCGGGCCAGCCGCTCCTTTCCGCTGCCCGGCTCACCCCGGATCAGCACCGGCGTCTGCGCACGCGCCACCTGACGCGCCCGGCGCAGGAGCGCGTGCATCGCCGGGCTCCGGACGGCCGCCTCGGGCCCGCGCCCGCCCCCGAGCTCCTCCTCGAGAAGCTTGGCGTGCGCATGATCCTGCTGGTGCAGCCGCTCCAGGGTGACTGTCTTGCCGGCGCCCTGGATGGCGATGGCCAGCAGCTGCGCGTAGACCTCGACCAGGTTCACCACCGGCGGCGGGTAGACCTCGCACACGGTCCGGTCGAGGGTGAGCACGCCCAGCGACTGGTCACCGGCGACCAGCGGGGCCACGAGACAGGCATGCCCCGGCGGCAGGTCCAGCACGTGGTCGAAGGGATCTCCATCGCCGTGGCGGTGGTCGGCCTCGAGGAACGTGCGCGCCCGGCGCGTCTCCAGCGCCTCGCGCAGCGAGGGGAACTGCTCGAGCGTGAGCGCGTGCTGCCGCACCCGATCGTCGGCCAGCGGACCGCGAGCGGCGCGCACCACCAGACGTTCCTGCTCGAGGACGAACACCGTCGCCAGGTCGTACGGAGCAACCCGGGCCAGCCAGTCGAGGCCGCGGCGGAGCACGTCGTCGACCGCCTGCTCCGAGCCCACCAGCGTGGCGAGCTCCTGGAGATCCCGAGCGAGATCCACCGGCCGGACCGAGGTGGCTGTCATGGGCGACACTCTAACTGCTCTGCCACCGAGGTGCCGGTGCTTTCGCGCCCTCTGTCCACCGTGAACGTACCGATATCCCGGTGCTCAAGGCTGGGGAGAGGCCGGGCAAGAC
>DASROG010000465.1:0-8677 GCA_035646995.1 Myxococcaceae bacterium | reverse complement strand
CCACCTCCTGGAGCGACGGGCCCGACCTCCCCTCCCCCCGGTTCTCGTCGGCGGTGGAGCTCCTCGGCGACGAGGTGCACCTCGTCGGTGGCTGGAGCCTGGATCGGCTGCACAACGAATCGCTCGCGAGCCACACGGTGTTCGACTCCGCGGCCGGATCCTACCTCCCGGGACCGTTCGCCGCGCTGGGCACGCCGCGCAACCACGCCTACTCGGGAGTCATCGACGGCAAGCTCTACGTGACCGGTGGGCGGGCGCCAGGCCACGAGGGAGACGACGGGAGCAACGTCGCGAGCACCGAGGTGTACGACCCGGCGACCGACACCTGGGCGCCGCTCGAGGACCTGCCGACTCCCCGGAGCGGAGGCGCGAGCGCGGTCCTCGACGGCAAGCTGTACGTCCTCGGAGGACAGCTGCCGGGAAACACGGTGTACAAGACGGTGAGCCGCCTCGATCCGGCCACCGGGCACTGGGAGACCCTGGCCGACATGCCCATCGAGCTCACCGGGCACCGGGCGGTGGCGGTGAACGGGGCCATCTACGTGATGGGAGGGTTCGTCACCCGGAACGGGGTCCGACAGGGATTCTCCGGGGTGCCCTACGTGTGGAAGTACACCCCGCCCTGACCTCTGGCCCTGAGCCGGTGAGCGGTGGGACGCTCGCGGCCGTGCGCATCCTCTATGGAGTGGTGGGCGAGGGCATGGGGCACGCCACCCGCTCGCGGGTCATCCTGGAGGAGCTGGTCAAGGAGCACGAGGTCCAGGTGGTGGCCTCGGGCCGCGCCCACACCTACCTCGCGGAACGGTTTCCCGAGGTGCACCGCATCTGGGGCTTCACCCTCCACTACGAGGGCAACGCCATCCGCCGGTTACCGACCCTCCTCCGCAACCTGCGCGGGGCGGTGGGTGGATGGCCCCGGAACGTGGCCGAGTACTTCAAGCTCCTGGCCTCGTTCCACCCCGAGGTGGTGATCAGCGACTTCGAGAGCTTCAGCTACTACTTCGGGAAGGCCCACCGCATCCCGGTCATCGACCTGGACAACATCCACGTCATCGTGCGCTGCCGGCACTCGCCCGAGCTTCTCCAGGGGCACGAGGCAGACTTCAACCTCGTCCGGAGCGTGGTGGGCGCCAAGCTGCCCCGCTGCTTCCACTACGTCATCCCCACCTTCTTCTACCCGCCGGTGCGGGCGCGGCGGACCACGCTGGTCCCGCCGGTGCTTCGTCCGGAGGTGCTCGCCGCGCGCCCCCGGCGGGGGGAGCACCTGCTCGTCTACCAGACCGCGACCACCAACCGCGCCCTGCCCGAGGCCCTGAAGCAGCTCGGGGTCCCGGCGCGGGTCTACGGGCTCCGGCGCGACCTCACCGGGGACCTGGTGGACGGCAACGTCACCTACCGCCCCTTCGGCGAGGCCCGCTTCATCGAGGACCTGTGCACCGCCCGCGCGGTGGTGGCCGGCGGAGGCTTCACCCTCCTCAGCGAGGCGGTGTACCTGCGCAAGCCCGTGCTCTCCGTTCCGGTGGAGAGGCAGTTCGAGCAGGTGCTCAACGCGCTCTACCTCCAGGACCTCGGCTACGGCGGCTATGCCCGCCGCCTCGACGAGCCCACCCTCGGCGCGTTCCTCACCCGGCTGCCCGAGCACGAGCGGGCGCTCGCCGGCTACGCCCAGGAGGGCAACGCCATCGCCCTGGCGACGGTGAAGGAGCTCCTGGACGCGGTGGCGGCGCGACGCCGCCGGAAGTTCCGGCGCCCGCGGAACGGGCGAGGCCGCGCGTCCTAGTTCGAGCAGTTCCCGTCGTGACGGCAGTCGTGCACCGCCGGCGGCACGTCCAGCCAGTGCACCGTGCCGATCATGTCGGTGACGCCGGTGGTGGCCGCAAGCGGGCCCGAGCCGGGCTCGATCAGCACGGCGCCGTAGGCCACCTGCCCGGTCAGGGTGTTGATCGACAGCACCAGCGCCGGCTGCTGCGGGGCGACGTAGGTGCTTCGGACGGTGAACCGGGAGGTGGCGAGGGTGGTGTTTCCGCCGCCGGAGCCACACTGGATGCCGCCCCCGGTGACGTCCGCCTGGTAGGTGTATGCGCTGTCGAGGGGGAGCGTCGCGCCACAGGCGAGCGTCTGCACCGGATTGGGCTGGAGCGTGCTCCAGATGACGCAGCCGTCGTTCATGAAGGCCGAGCTGGCGGTCCGCTCGTCGACCGAGTTCGCGTGCGCCAGGTACCAGCCGTTCCCGGTCGACGCGGCGGTGGTCCGGCTCGCATCCACCAGGCTGGCGTCGGTCAGCGCGGCGGCGTCGTATGCGGTGGCCCCCGCCGCGGTGTCGAACTGGGCACGCGTCTGGTCGAAGAGCCGGACCGAGTAGAAGCGGGAGTACTCCATGGAGCTCGGGCTGTAGGAGACCGCCGTCCCCTGCGGCCGGCCCGAGGCGATGGGGCAGTCCACCCCGCCGACCACGCCCGGGGACCAGTCACAGTAGGCCTGGGCGCTGTACTGCGCGCTGCTGTTCCCGCAGCTGATGGTGGTGTCGATCCGCGAGTCCACCACGTCGGAGCACGAGCCGGACGGTTTGTCCGGCGGCGAGTCGAACCCGAGCGACTGCGTCGGCTGGGAGCCGCCGGCGCTGTAGCTCCAGCCGCCCGACTGGTAGTGCGGGCCGGAGCTGTCGGAGGAGATCCGGTACCGGCTGGCCTGGACCTGCACGCTGCAGTTCTTCCGCATGCACGCGCCGAGGTTGGCCAGGCCGCAGGTCCCGCCGTTGGGGTCCTTGATCTGGTCGCGGTCGCCGCTCCCGACGAAGAACCGCCACACGTTCCCGGGGAGAAGCCCCAGCACCGCCCGCTGGAAGAAGGGGCTCCGGTGCCAGTACGGCTGGCCCTTGAACTGGACGAAGGCCCGCGCGGCGAACCAGTTCGAATAGGTGCCGTTCGAGGGGTTGGGCTGTCCGGGGCGGCCCATTCCCACGGTCCACACCTGGCCGCCGGTGTCGCCGACCACGAGGGTGTCGAAGATGCCGTCGCCGTCGGTGTCGGCGAGGCTCGGCGGAGCGGCCACCGGGAAGAGCGAGCTCCGCAGGTCGGTGGACCCGGTCGAGTCGGAGGCCGAGAAGCGGTACACGTCCTGGCCGGTCCACACGTCGAGCACCCAGATGGCGCGGCCGCGCAGGAACGCGGGGTCGTAGCCGCCGCCCAGCGCCACCACGTAGCGCTCGCGGGCAGCAACGCCCTGCACCCTGAACACGCCCTCCCCGTCCGCCTCGGCGATGGGACCGATGGGAGGCGCGGCGGGGCCCAGGTCGTTCCAGGACTCACCGGACACCAGCGCGTCGTTGGTGTTCGGCGGAGGCCAGTTCCACAGGAAGGTGGGCCGGCCGGGATCGGTGACGTCGAGCGCGAAGAAGCTCCGCCCGCCCTCGCGCTCGCCGGTGACCGCCACGGTGCGGAACTCGTTCGACTGCTTGTGGTGGTCGCCGTTGAGGTCCACCCACACGTCGCGAACCATGGGCGTGCCGTCCACCATCAGCTCGTGCCGGTCCCCGAGCGCCAGGCGGATGAGCTTGGGAAGGAGGTCCGGCGGGATGAAGGCCCACAGCTCGTCGCCGGTGCCCAGGTCGAAGGAGTGCACCCCGCTGCTGACCACGTCGTTCCCGGTGTTGAACGCGTGGAGCATGCCGTCGTTCGAGCCGACCAGCAGGAACTGGGTCCGGTACTGGTTCGAGGCGAAGTAGCTGGCGTAGGCGTCCTCGCCCCCGGGCTCGAACCGCGGGTCGTAGAGCGAGGGCACGCACTGGTTCACCACGCCCAGGTCGCAGAGGTAGGTGGGGGCCGGCGGAGTGACCAGCACCGGTGTGGAGTGGAAGATGTCTCCGAGGAGGTTGGGCCGCGCCCGGTAGCTGCTCGGCGCCGGGTTCGTCCGGTTGTACGGGTTCTGGAAGAGCAGGTCCCTGCCGTTGACGAAGTCGATCAGGTCACGGCCGCAGTCGGCCTCGGTGGCGTAGGTGTGGCGGGTGAGGTTCCCGAGCGTGGTGCAGAAGTCACCGCTCACGCCGCCGAGTTGGAAGAGCGGAGTGAGCCGGTCGGCATTCGCGCTGGTGAACTGGATGAGCGTCGGGTCGTAGCCGCCGGACGAGTCCGGGGCCACGGTGTAGATCTTCCGCTGCTTCGAGGCGTCGCCGGCGAGCCAGCCGTTCACCCGGCTGGCCAGCACCTCGCCTGCCTCCCAGAAGGGGCTGGCGGGAACGCCGCCGTCGGACGCCCCGGCCTTCGCCGGCCAGCCGCCGTCCCAGGTCTTGCTGCTGTCGAGCACCACGAATTGACCGCTGGACTCGCCCACGAAGCTCTTGTTGGCGTCGGTCAGGTAGAAGTCGGTGCAGTCACGGTCTCCGTTGGGGTTGGCGGAGGTCACCTTGCCCTGGTCGGCGCTGGTGCACCCGGCGGCGAACTCGTTGAAGAGGTTGAACCGGGTGACGGTCCCCGGCCAGAGCTGCCCGCCGTTGGGAGTGAAGCGCGGGAGGAAGGCCGAGGTGTAGCCGCTGCTCTGCACGGTGGTGATGCTCGCCGCCGAGAAGGAGGTGGAGCGGTTCACGATGGCCAGGAAGACGTCCTGGATGTTCGACTCCAGCGTGGCGAAGTCGTCCGCCACCACGTAGTCCCCTCCTCCGCGCGCCGCGACCTGCTGGAGGCTGGTCATCTCGCCGTAGGTGTTCTTCGGATCGCCGATGGCCACCACGTAGGTGCGGATGGTCGAGTTCGGGTACCCGATGCCCACCGGGTGGGTGTTCATCCAGGCCGCGACGTCGTCCGCCAGGTCCAGGTCACAGGTGCCGGCCGGCGCCTGGCGGGCGCTGGTCCCGGAGATGGCGCTCCCCGCGCCTCCGGACATCGAGGGGTCGAGGAAGTCGTCGCCGTCGTCCTCCACTCCCATGCCCAGGCTGGAGCACTGCGCGGCCGCGCTGCACCAGGCGGGGGTCACCCCGGTCACCGGGGTGCAGGCCGCGTTGGCGGTGTCGCCACGCCCGTCGGCGAAGAGCACCACGAAGTCTCCCCGGCAGTTCACACAGGGGCCGCTCTTGGTGTTGGGGAAGTCGCTGGGGAAGGTGCTGCCGTTGGAGAACAGCCAGGGGTCGGTCTGGCCGCCCATGTACCAGGCGGCGTTGAAGAGCATCTCCGCCACCGGGTAGGCGGTGCTGGTGTAGGTCACGTTGTCGATGGCGGAGATCTTCTGCTGCAGCGGCCGTCCCTGCCCCGCGCAGGACTGGGGAAGCATCTTCTGCAGCAGCTGGGTCCCCCGGGCGTCCTTCTGTCCCAGCACCGCCTCGCGCAGGGACAGGAGCAGCGGGCCATTCACCAGCCGCTTGTAGGCGAGCGACAGGAGCACCCACTTCACCGGGTGGAAGCGGAGCCAGTTGGTGGAGAACACCGCCGCCGAGGGCGTGAGGTCCTTGTTGCTCACCGCCGGGTTGAGCCAGTACCCCCGGGTGGTGACGCAGGCCAGGCACGCGGCCTGCTGCGCGGCACCGCCGGCGTTGGAGCAGGCAGTGGCGTAGCTCTCCGCGGTCCCGTTCGAGGAGCCGCCCGAGGGCCAGCTGCCGTACCGGTAGGCGAACCCGGTCTTGAGCCCGTCACTCAGCCCGTTGCCGCCGGCGTAGGTGGGCCCGGGATCGGGATAGGTCCGGAGCGGATCGTAGGTGCCCTGGAGCGAGCTCGACCCGGCAGGAGGAATCACCCCGGTGGGCATGAAGTACTGCAGCCCGTTGAGGTAGGCGTTGCTGCAGCCGGTGGGGGCCGTCCCACCGAGGTCCACCCGGATCCGGTAGAGGCGCTGGGTGAAGTCCATCAGCGTGGCGTGCGACGGCCAGACCAGGGTGACGTTGGTGTTGCCGCTCTGGTCGCTGACCCCGGTGAAGAAGTCGTTGTCCCCACCCTCGGGCGGGTTCTGGAGGTAGTCGATCCGCTCGGCGTCGCGGGCCCAGCAGGCCTGGGCGGACGAGCTCGATTGCGCGAGCGCGAGCGGCGCGGCGAGCAGCAACCCGAGAGTCAGGAGTCGTTGGAAAGTGCGGTCCACGGACATGCTCCTCAGAGGCCTAAACGCACGAGGTACTCGACCTCGTTCTGGTGAGAACCGGCGGCGCTCGAGCTGCAGACCACCAGCACGCGGTAGAGCTGGCCACCCATCCCCACCCGGGCGATCCGGTTCGACATGTCGCTCACCCCGATGCCGCCGGAGCTGACCCCGGTGACCGCGGTGATCGACTTGATGGCGAACTGGTTGTAGTGCCCGGTGGAGACGGTCTGGTCGTTGATCGCCGTGTTGAGAGTGAGCTGGGTGGGCGCGGTGCCGTAAGCCCGGAACTGGCTGAGCAGGAGCTCGCGTCCGGCCTCGGCGCAGGTGGCGGAGCGGATCGCGGCCCGCTGCGCCGCGGAGGCGTCCGAGTCGTTGCTGCCCTTGCGGAGGAAGGCCAGACCGATGATCGACAGCACGCTCACCACGATGAGGACGTTGAGGAGGGCGCCGCCGCGGGGTGGATGGGTGGCCATGGTCAGAAGATGAAGCTCGCGGTGGAGGTCATGTTTCGCAGGGTGACGTCGAGCTGCGTGGTGAAGAGGCGATGGCCGCGAACGTTGAGCGAGTCCGAGCGGTTCTCGGCATTGACGAGCCGATCCCCGGCCCAGCCGTCGCCCTTGGCGTGGTCAGCCCGGTCCGACCGGAGCCGGAGCGTGACCCGGAGCGCGCGGACGTTGGCGGGATTCAGCGTGCACCGGGAGGGGTCGGTCGAGGCGGTGCCGTAGACGGGCGCCGCGGGACTGGTGTTCAGCAGCGGCTCCTCGCGGACCCCCTTGGCGTTGCCGATCATCCAGTCGCCGTTCGAGTCCGGGCCGGTGGCCACGCCGGTGCAGGGGTCGAGCGCGTAGGCGATCTGGAGATCGAGCACGTTCTTCGACACCGGGATCAGATCGTCCTGGTCGGCGGGAGGCAGGATCCCGTCCCCGTCGAGGTCTCGCCCCGTGTCGAGCATCAGCCAGGGCGTCCCGTTGAGCGTCTGGACGAAGAACCGCGAGCGGTCGACCAGGAACAGCGCCGCCCCTGGCTGGCCGTGGCAGGCGCGGAGCGAGCCGGTGTCGTTGTACGGCCCCAGCGTCGGATCGGCGCTGAACCGGTTGAGGATCACGTCACCGGCCGGGCTGGAGCTGGGGAGGGAGACCGGCGCGGCCAGGGTGAGCATCACCGGAAACTGGCCGCCGGCGCAGAGCGCCTGCACCATCCGCCCCGCCTCGAGCGAGGTGCCGGGCTGGAGGGTGACGGTGAGCGAGGCAGGGCCGGTGGTCGCCGCGGTGATGGGCCAGGCGTTCCCGCTGAAGCACCCGCCGACGTCGGTGCACCCTCCCTCGCCCTGGACCAGGTAGCGATAGCGCGGATCGCGGCTGACCACGACCAGCTCGTCGGGCCCGGTGGCGCTGTCCCGGCAGGGCTGGCTCGCGCAGCGGTAGGAGAAGTCGATCGCCCAGCGCGGGTCGACCCCGAAGCCGGTCATCCGGAGCGTCGAGTCGAGGAACTGCGTCGCCTCGCGCGCCGCGCCGTTGGCGGTGCGAGACAGGTCGCGGCTCTGCAGGGCCATGTACTGTCCGACCAGCGCCTGAGAGGCCGCGGCCACCGCGACGAGCGAGACCGCGGAGGCCGTGAGGACCTCGACCAGGGAGAAGCCGCGCTGTGGGCGTGGGAGAGCCATGGTCAGAAGAGGTTCGCCGGGTTCCGCTTGAAGGTCGTGAGCGCGACCTGGTGCCAGCCCACGTTGGGCTCGTTCCAGCGCACGATGATCTGGATGAGCTTCCCGCTCGGCGTGCCGGAGCCGGTGGGGTCGATGGCGTAGACGTTCCAGTAGCGGGTGAAGTCCTGCTTCCCGTCTCCGTCCACGTCGGCGGAGAGTCCCTGGTACGTCGCGCCGAGCGCGTTGTAGCTGCCGGCGTTCTGGTCCGCGGCGGTCGCGTCGGAGAACTGGGCCCGGTGGCTGGCCCTCGCCGAGGTCCCCATGTCCCAGCTCGCCGCGACTGTGGAGTCGCTGAAGCTGGAGACGGTCGCCAGCGGGGCGAGCCGGGGATCCGAGTAGTTCCAGCGGGCGATGTTCTCGCTCAGGTCGGTGCCCAGGAGGGACGCGTCGAGCGTGCGCTCCGACCAGCGATTCATCCGCGCGCCCATGACCTGCAGCGGCAGGAGCGCGGCGAGGGAGATCGCCAGGATGGCCGAGGCGATCATCGCCTCGACCAGCGTGAAGCCGCGCACGGACCGGCGGACGCTCATTGCTCGAAGACCTCCAGCACCCCGGTCCGGGCGGTCACCGCGAGGAGGACCGTGCGCCCGTCCCTGGGGCCCTGGATGGTGAACTGCTGACCCTGTGCCCCGGCACGGGGAGCCCCGCCGCTGAACGAGGCCGCCCCGCTGGGCTGAAAGACGATGGCGCCGAGGCCGGTGTCCGGGTTGCAGAAGCTGCAGAAGGGAAGCGCCGGCGACTGGCTCGGGATGACGGGAACGGTGGCGAACGGCGCCGGGAGCGCGGCTCCGTAGCCGGCGGCGGGTCCGAACACCGCCTTGCCGCTGCCGGTGGGGAAGGTATCCGAGATGATGACCGTCCCCGGGCTGGACGGGTCGAATGCGCCGAGCGTCCAGCCCCCGGGCGCCTCGATGC
>DASROG010000464.1:0-2684 GCA_035646995.1 Myxococcaceae bacterium | reverse complement strand
CCCTCGCGCTCTGGCCGCTGCTGGGCCTGCTCCCGTGGGTGCTGCGGCGGCGCCGGCCGAGTTGACCGGGCGACGAGCTCAGCTCGCCCTGAGCGCGCTCGCCGGGTCGACACGGGAGGCGCGCATCGCCGGGAGCAGGGCTGCGGCGAGGGCCACCAGCGAGAGGACCACCACCACGGCCGCGAGCACGCCCGGGTCGGCCGCGGTCACTCCGAAGAGCAGGCCACGGAAGACGATGGCGAGCACCACCGCGCCCAGCACGCCCGTCGCCGCACCCGCCAGCACCGGCGGGAGGTTCCGCCGGAGCACGAGCCGGATGATGTCGCGCCGCTCGGCGCCCACCGCCATCCGCACCCCGTACTCGCGGGTCCGCTCCACCACGCCGTAGGAGACGACGCCGAAGATGCCCACGGCTGCGAGCACCAGCGCGAAGCCGGCAAACACGCCGAGCAGGAACACCGGGTAGCGGCGCAGGAACATCGACGGCGCCTGCTCGAGGACCTCGGTGAGCGAGCGCACCGGGAGGACGGTGGCCTCGGGAAGGACGGCGAGGAGCGCCCGGCGGACGTCGCTCTCCACGCCCTTGCGGTTGCTCCGGAGCACGAAGCTGACCGGGTTCTCCGGGAACTGGCTGTCGGCGTAGTAGATGATCGCCGGAGCGGCCTCGTCGAGCGCTCCGAAGTTCTGGTCGCCCACCAGCCCCACGATGGTCAGCAGCGGTGCCTGCGGCGAGTAGGTGGGGCGGATGCGCTTCCCGATGACGTCCTCGCCCGGGAAGAAGCGGCGCTGGAAGGTGCGGTTCACCACCACCACGGGCATGGAGCGCTGGAGGTCCTCGGGCCCGGGAGCCCGCCCGGCGAGGACCGGGACCCCGAGCACACGGAAGTAGCCCGGCCCCACCACCCGGTAGGCGGCCTCGGGCTGGGCGCCGGTGGGCGCAGGACGTCCCTCGACGAGGAAGCGCTGCGTGTTTCCGTTCCCGGTGCCGGGGAGGCGGCTCACCCGGGTGGCCCCGGAGACGCCTGGGATGGCCTCGACCGCCTCGAGCATGCGGGCCTGCAGCGCGATGGCCGCCTCGTCCTTCTCCACCGCTGCCTCGGGCGCGACCACCGAGACACCGAGCGCGCCCTCGGGACGGAAGCCCGGGTCCGTCGCCAGCACCCGCAGCAGGCTCTTCCCCATGAGCCCCGCGGAGCCGAGGAGCATGACCGCGAGCGCGACCTCGACGGCCACCAGCACGCCGCGGAGGCCGTGCCGGGCGTGGTCGGCGCGTCCGACGGATCCCGACTCCTTCAGAACATCGTGAAGATCCGGCCGCGAGGCGCGCAGGGCCGGGAGCAGGCCGAAGAGCACGGTGGTGAGGAGGATCAGCCCTCCGCCGTAGAGCAGCACCCGGCCGTCGACGTCGAGGTTCTCGAGGAACGGCATGCCGGCCTGCTCGCGGCTGGGAATGCCGGCGAGGAGCAGCGGAAGGGTCAGGCGTGCGGCGAGAAGCCCGAAGAGCCCGCCGAGGATCGCGAGGAAGAGGCTCTCGGTCAGCAGTTGCCGGAGCAGCCGCCGACGTCCCGCTCCGAGCGCCGCCCGGACGGCCATCTCCTGCTCGCGGGTCCGCGCCCGGGCCAGGAGGAGGTTCGCCACGTTGGCGCAGGCCACGAGGAGCACCAGGGTGACGCAGGCGAAGAGGAGCACCAGGACCGGCTCCACCTTCCCCACCAGGACGTCGCGGAGCGGGACCACCTCCATCGAGACCCCCTGCATGTCGGCGGGGAAGCGCTCGCGGAGCGCGGTGGCGAAGGCGGTCGCGCGCTGCTGCGTCTGCCGCAGCGTGGTTCCGTCGCGGAGCCGGGCGATGGCGTTGATCCAGTGGAGGCTCCGCCGTCGCTCCATGTCCTCGCGAGGCTGGACGGCGACGACGACGCGGGCGTCGGCCCCGGGGGCGAAGGGGAAGCTCGGCGGGAGGACGCCCACGATGGCGTACGGCTGCTCGTCGAGGACCAGGGTGCGGCCGAGCACGCCCGGGTCGGCGCCGAGCCGCGTCCGCCAGAAGGCGTCGGTGAGGACCACCGCACGGGGGCCGCCGTTCACGTCCTCGCCGGGGAGGAAGGTCCGGCCGAGCTGCGGGCGAACCCCGAGGACGTCGAAGAAGTTTGCCGTGACGCGCAGGGCGGGGAGGCGGGAGCGCTCGGTCCCGTCGTTCCAGATGACCGGCGAGCCGTTGTAGCCGCCGACGGCCGCGAACAGGGAGTGGTCCTCCTGGAGCTCGCGGAGCGTGGGCCAGGCGAGCTCGAACCGTGGCTGGTCGTGGCTCTCGTGGGTGCTCCAGAGGTGCACCAGTCGGTCGGGCTCGGCGTACGGGAGGGTGCGGAGGAGCGCGGCATCCACGGCGGTGAAGACCGCGGCGTTGAGGCCGATGCCCATCGAGAGGGTGAGCACGACGACCGCCGTGAAGCCGGGGCGGGTGCGGAGATGGCGGCCGGCGTCTCGGAGGTCCTGGAGGAACGTGCCCATGCGCGGGGGGCACGGTTCAACAGGCGTGCCATTGCTGGGGGGACCGGGCGGACCGGACCGGGGGATGAGTCGCCCGGCCCGGGTGGGGCACGTAACGAGGTGTCTGGTACCTCTCGAGGGTGCACCCAGGGTGCACCCTCGAGAGGTACCAGACACCTCGTTACGTGCCCCACCCG
>DASROG010000463.1:0-4957 GCA_035646995.1 Myxococcaceae bacterium | reverse complement strand
GTTCAGCAGCTGCTCCGCCAGCGGCAGGACGTCCTCGGGCCGATCCCGGAGCGAGGGCACGTGGATGGCGAAGACGCTCAGCCGGAACCACAGGTCCTCGCGAAACCGCCCCTCGCGGATCTCCAGCTCGAGGTTCCGGTTGGTCGCCGCCACGACCCGGGCGGTGCTGCTCTCCTCGCCGCTGCTCCCCAACCGGCGGAACCGCCCCGAGTCGAGGTAGGTGAGGAGCTTCGCCTGGAGCGGCAGCGGCAGCTCGCCGACCTCGTCGAGGAACAGGGTCCCCCCGCTCGCCACCTCCACCAGTCCGCGGCGAGCCTGCTTGGCGTCGGTGAAGGCGCCCTTCTCGTGGCCGAAGAGCTCCGACTCCACCGTGGTCTCCGGCAGCGCGGCGCAGTTCACCTGGACGAAGGGGGCGTTGTCGCCGGCGCCGAGGGTGTGGACGTGTCGGGCCAGCACCTCCTTGCCCGCGCCGGTGGGCCCGAGGAGGAACACCGGGCTCCGGGGCGAGGTGGCGATCCGTGCCAGCATCTCCAGCACCTGGCGCATCGCCGCGGACCGCGGGGGCACCAGGCGGCGCCGTCCGGACAGCTCGGCCTCCACCCGGCTCAGGCGTTCGCGGAGGTTCTGCTCGCCCATGGCCCGCTGGGCGCGCATCACCAGATCGGTGAGGTCCACCGGCTTGGCCACGTAGTCCGACGCGCCGGCGCGGATCGCGTCGACGGCGCTCTGGATGTCGCCGTGGGCGGTCACCATCACCACCGGGGTCCCGGGCAGCTGGGCCTTCAGCTCGGGCAGGTAGTCCAGCCCGTCCCCGTCGGGGAGGCGCCGGTCCAGGACCACCAGCTCGGGCGCCGCTCGCTCCACCGCCTCGCGCGCCTCGTGAAGCGAGCGGGCGAGCACCACCGGGTGGCCCTCGCGCGCCAGCGCCGCCTGCGCCAGCGAGGAAAAGCCACGATCATCGTCAACCAGAAGGATGGACCTGCTCATGAGGGAGTCGTTCCCAGCCCGAGCTGCACCGTGAAGCGGCTCCCCGTCGCCGTTCGCTCGAACGCCAGCGACCCGCCCTGTCGTTCCACCGCCTGGCGAGCCATGGAGAGCCCGAGTCCGATTCCCCTCGGCTTCGTGGTGACGAAGGGCTGGAACAGGCCCGCCTCGAACCCCGGCGGGGGACCGCCGGCATTATCCTCCACCTCGACCCGGACCACACCATCGACCCGGCGGGCGGTGATCCGGACCCGGGGATGGGCCTGCTTTCCCAGGTCCTTGGCCACGACGGCTGCCTCCATCGCGTTGCGAAGCAGGTTGTCCAGGGCGGTGGCCAGGAGGAGCGGATCACACGGGACGCGAAGTGAGGTGTCGAGCTCGGAGGTGACCTCCACCTCGTCGGCCTCGGGAAGCACCCGCAGCGACTCCACCGCCTCGGAGACGAGCTGGCCCACCGGGATCAGCGACAGCTGGGCGCTGGTCGGCTTCCCGAAGTTGAGCAGTGAGGTCGCCAGGTGGCTCAGCCGGTCGATCTGGCCGCGCATCGTCTTCACCGGGAGCGTCCGGTCGCCGTCCCTGGAGAGCATCGACGCGGCGACCTTCATCCCGTTGAGCGAGTTCTTCACCTCGTGGGCGATCAGCGATGCGGCCCCTCCGAGGGCGGCGAGCTTCTCCTGCTGGGCGAGGACCTCGTCGATCTCGCGGTAGCGGAGATAGGTCCGGCGGAGGAACCAGCTGAAGAGCAGGATCGTGACGGTCTGGCCCACCAGCACCAGGAGCATCTGCCAGAAGAATCGCCAGCGGACCGGGGCCAGCATCGGCGACTCCTCGGCCACCAGGAGCAGGCGCAGCCCGGTGTTGCCCACCTGCGTCGCGGCGGCGTACTCGGGCGTGCCGGAGAGCTCGGTGGTCTCGGCGCGTCCGCGGCGCATCAGCTCGTCCACTCGCCCCGGGAATCCCGCGGCGAAGGTCCACGCCGGGGGAGTGGCCGGCAGCAGCACCTCTCCGTGGTCGGTGGACACCACCAGCGTGGATCCATCGGTGGTCGCGCGGCCACCCGGGAGACCCCGCTTCGAGGCGTCGACCAGGCCCAGCACCGCGCCCGAGACCCGTCCGTCGCGAAGGATCGGGGCGGCCACGACGAAGCTCCGGCTGCCCTCCTCGAGCGCGTCCACCACCGGGCGATCGGTCCGGAGCATTCGCTGGAACCAGCGATCCCGACCCCGGGAGAGCGCAGGGAGCGCGCCGCGCGGCTCGCTCCAGACCGGGACGCCGTTGCCGTCCAGGAACAGCACCGCCGAGAAGAAGGGCGAGTTATGGTGCGTGAACTCGAGCAGCTCGCGCTCGGGCTGGAGGTTCTCGTCCAGGAGGTCCACCTGGGGGCGGGAGGCGAGTCGTTCCAGCTCGTGCTCCAGGGTGCCGAAGTGCAGCGCCAGGGCCTCGGCGTACACGGCGGCCTCGCGGGCGACGCGGGTGCGGAGCAGCCGCTGCGTCTCACGTACCTCGTTGAGATAGGTGAGGAACGGCCCGACCAGGGCGATGACGCCCAGCACCGCGAGGCCGATCAGCACCGAGCGGCCGAGGCGCTGTTCCGCCTCGCTCCCGGTCGCCGGCGGCCGGGGGCCCGCAGCCGTCAGATGTTTGGGCCCGGCCATCGCTCGACTACCCCGCCGCGGAGGCAGCCTGCGGCGACTCGAGCGGCGTCAGGTAGTTCCCGGTGAAGCAGGCGTTGCAGTACGACTTCCAGGTCGGGTCCCCCACCGCCTGCGCGAGCCCCTCCACGGAGAGATACCCCAGGCTGTCCGCGGTGACGTAGGTGGCGATCTCGTCGGTGGAGTGCGTGGCGGCGATGAGGTCCTGCCGCACCGGCGTGTCGATGCCGTAGTAGCAGGGCCACCGGGTGGCAGGACTGGAGATGCGCAGGTGCACCTCCGCCGCGCCGGAGGCCTTGATCATCTTCACGATCTTCCGCGAGGTGGTGCCGCGGACGATGGAATCGTCGACCACCACCACCTTCTTGCCCCGGAGGACCTCGCGCACCGCGGAGAGCTTCAGCTTCACCCCGAAGTGGCGGATGGACTGCTGCGGCTCGATGAAGGTGCGGCCCACGTAGTGGCTCCGGATGAGCCCCACGTCGTACGGGATGCCCGAAACCTGGCTGAAGCCGATGGCGGCCGGGACGCCCGAGTCGGGCACGGCGATGACCAGGTCGGCGGTGGGAGCCGGCTGCTCCCGCGCCAGCTGCCGCCCGAGCGCCTTGCGCGTCTCGTAGACGCTGCTCCCGAAGAGCACCGAGTCCGGCTTGGCGAAGTAGACGTACTCGAAGACGCAGCGGGCCGGCCGTACCGGCTCGAACGGCTTGCTGGACCGGAGGCCACCGTCGTCGATGATCACCATCTCCCCGGGCTCGATCTCCCGGACGTACTCGGCCTCCACCAGGTCGAGGGCGGTGGTCTCGCTGGCGAGGACGTACGCCTCGCGGAGGCGGCCGAGCACCAGGGGACGGAACCCGTACGGATCCCGCACGGCAATGACCTCGGTGGGCGTCTCGAAGATGAGGCTGTAAGCGCCGACGACCTGCCGGAGAGCCTCGACGATCTGGTCCTCGAGCTTCCTCGCCCGGCTCCGCGCCATGAGGTGGACGATGACCTCGGTGTCCGAGTCACCGGCAAAGATCGCCCCCTCTGCCTCGAGCCGCGCCCGCAGCGTCTGGGCGTTGACCAGGTTGCCGTTGTGGGCGACGGCGACCTTGCCCCCGGCGTACTGCATGGTCAGGGGCTGGGCGTTCTTGGCCTGGCTCACTCCCGCGGTGGAGTAGCGGACGTGCCCGATGGCGGAGCTGCCGGCGAGGGACTCGAGCTCGCGGGCGCCGAACACGTCCTGGACCAGGCCCATCTCCCGGCGCGCGTGTAGACCGCGGCCATCAGCGCTGACGATGCCCGCGGACTCCTGCCCGCGGTGCTGGAGCGCATGCAGCCCGAGGTAGGTGATGTTCGAGGCCTCGGGGTGTCCGTAGATGCCGAAGATGCCGCACATGGGGTGGTGCCGAACGCCTCACATACACGGGAAGTGACCGTCTCGCATCCCTGCCGGACGGGGCGGCTGCTACTGTGCCCTCATGACCTCCGAGTCTCGCCCACGGGTCTGTCTGCTCACCGGGGCCACCCTCGGGATCGGCCGGGCGGCGGCCGAGGCGCTCGCGCTGACCGGGATGGAGCTGGTCCTGGTGGCCCGGGACCGTGCCCGGATGGAGGCGCTGGCCGCCGAGCTGCGGAAGCGCAGCCCTGGCGCCCGTGTGGGAGTGCTGGCGGGAGATCTCTCCCGGATGTCGGAGGTTCGCCGCATCGCCCGTGAGTTCCAGGCGACCCATGACCGGCTGCACGTGCTGCTCAACAACGCCGGGGCGCTGTTCGCCCGGCGCGAGCTGACCCCCGAGGGGCTGGAGCGCACCCTGGCCCTCAATCACCTCGCCTACTTCGTCCTGACGGAGGAGCTGCTGCCCCTGCTGAGGTCCTCCACACCCGCGCGCATCGTGAACGTGAGCTCGGACGCGCACCGGGGGATGCGGCTCGAGCTCGACGACCTGAACTACGCGCGCGGCCGATACCGCCCCTTCGTCGCCTACGGCCGGTCGAAGCTGATGAACATCCTCTTCACCCGCGAGCTGGCCCGCCGGCTCGAGGGAACGGGGGTGACTGCCAACGCGATGCACCCGGGCTTCGTCCGGAGCGGGTTCGGGCAGAACAACCCGGGCTTTCTGGGGAAGTTCATCAAGCTGGGGCAGGCCTTCGCCCGGACGCCGGAGCGCGGGGCGCGGACGCTGGTCTATCTCGCCACCTCGCCGGAGGTGGAGCGGGTGACCGGCAAGTACTTCCACGACGAGCGCGAGAGTCGGACCAGCGCCGCGGCCCAGGACAGGGAGGTCGCGCGGCGGCTGTGGGACGCGAGCGTGCGGCTCGCCGGCCCGGCGGCT
>DASROG010000462.1:0-4046 GCA_035646995.1 Myxococcaceae bacterium | reverse complement strand
GGGGGTCGTCCTGGAGGCGGCCGAGGTCGAGCCGCCACTCGTCTCTCCACGGCTCCGGCGGGATCGTGCAGCTGATCGGCTCCTGGACCGTCGCTTTCGCCCGCGCGGCATCGTGCGCGCGGACGTGCCCCTGAGCGATGAGCTCCCGCGCCCAGCCCCAGGCGATGCAGCGCTCGGGCTCGCGGAGCTGGAGCTCCTCGAAGGTCGCCCGCGCGAGCGCGACCTCTCCGGCCATCGCGGTGATGCGGGCGACCTCCATCAGCGCCTTCCGCTGCTGGGGGTAGAGCGCGGAGGCCTGCAGCCGGAGCGACGCGTCCGAATACACCCGCCGTGCGTCGGCCGGCCGGCCCACGCGTACGTAGAGATCGCCCAGCGCCTCCTGACCGTACCAGCAGGCCGCGGCCATGGAGGGGGACCGACACGCGTCGAGCGCGGCGCGGAGCACGCGCTCGGCCTCCGCGGCGCGGCCACGCTCCATCAAGCCGCGCGCCTGCGCCGTGACGAGCCTCACCGCGTGCCACGGATCTCCGGACGCCCTTGCGAGGCGTTCCCGCAGGGGAGAGACGTCCAGGTTCTCGAATTGGTCGATGAGCTGGATTGCGATGTCGTCCTGCGAAGTCTTCAGGGCCGCGTCGCGGAGCGGATTCACCTCGGCCGCGGGCAGCGGCTTCCCCTCGAGGATGCGTGCCCGGTACTCGAGCGCGAGCCGCGACCGCTCTGGACGGACCGTGCGGAGCACCCGGTCGAGCCGACGTTCCATGTCCTGCGTTCCGAAGGCACGATCCAGGGCCTGCGCGGTGCCCCGGAGCCGCTCCAGCTCCGCGCGGCCCGGAGCGCTGCTCACCGCGTGGTAGAAGGCGATTCGGGACTGCGACGGCCGCGCGGCGATGAAGGCGTCCGGCAGTGGGGTCTGCTCGCGCACCAGCGCCTCCCGCGTGGCGTGCGCGGCCTCTTCCTGCCGTACGAAGTCGGCGCGGGTCCGGTCCAGACGCTGCTCCTCCTGCTTCGCCTCGGCGCTCCAGCCCCCGGCGGCGCTCGACGCCACGGGGGCCAGCGCTCGCTCCGCGGCGAACGGCAACCGCAGCTGCTTGAGACAGAGAGCGCGGTTGAAACGCGCAGGAAGGTTCTCCGGCTGCTCGAAGAGCGCGCGGTCGAGGAACTCCAGCGCCTCGCCGCACCGGCTCTGCTCCAGCCGCACCAACCCTCGGTCCGCCAGCACGTCCGGCGTCTGGGGGAGGGAAGCCAGGCGCGCGTCGGCCGAGGCGAAGTCGCGCCGGAGGAGAGACACCGTCGCCAGCGCGCGCAGGTCTCCGGTGGCCTCGAACCGGAGCTGGGCCTGTGCGAGCGCGTCCGGGACCGTCGGCGCGGTCGTTCCACGCATCGTCTGGTAGGCCCGGTACTGACCTGGACCCATCGCACTCGGCCAGCCGGAGACGGTCCGCGCATCGAGGGAGGCGAGCAGGGCCGGCACGTCGGGCCCGGATCGCTGCCCGCGCAGCGCCAGAACCAGCGCCGCCGCGATGGCCACCGCCCCCACCATGCCCATCCACGCTGCGCGGCGGGGACGTGCGCGTCGGTCGGCAGCGGCGATCGCCACCGGCGAGACCTCGGCTTTCCTCGCGCCGGGTTGGATCCGGGCCTGCGCGGCGAGCGCCGACAGCTGCATCAGACCGTGCATCTCCTGCTGGCACCGGGCGCAGACCAGGAGGTGCTTGCGGAAGGCAGCCGCCTCGTCCGGAGCGAGTTCCCCGTCGACGAAGGGCCCCAGCTGCTCGCAGCGCACCGGCCCGCCGCTGTGGTCCTCGGGCGTCATGTCTCGACCTCCCTCCCCCCCAGGAGCAGCACCCGGAGCTTCCGTCGCGCCCGGAGAAGGCGCGTTCCTACCGTGTTCTGCGGGATGTCCAGCGCCGTCGCGATGTCCTTGTAGGAGCGGCGCTCGAAGGCGTGCAGGGTGAAGACCTCGCGGAACTCGGGCTCGAGCCGCTCCACCGCCGCCCGGAGCTGCTCGACGTCGATGCGGGTCCACAGGGGAGCGTCGCCGACCGGCACCTCCTGGGTCACCTCCGGCTCCTCCGGCGGGTCACCCAGCTGCTCGCGCTCGCGCTTGCGGAAGAGGTCGATCATCCTGCGGTGGAGGATGGTGACCAGCCAGGCCTGGAGGTTCTCCACTGCCCCGAGCCGGTCCCCCGCCTGCAGCGCGCTCTCCAGCGTGTCGTGCACCGCGTCGGCCGCGTCCGCCTCCGACGCACACATCCGCCGCGCGAGGACCAGCAGGACGGGCCGGAGCGCGACGACGGCCGCCCGCAGGGTGGGATCCAATGTCGTTGGACTGCGGAACTTCGACGGCGCCGGAATGCCGCGACGGTGCCACCGTGGCGGATCGACGGTCAAGGCGTCCGGATGGAGTGCGACGGCCGGTCTCATGTCCCCGCAGGCAGTCGGCCGGACCGGCCGGATCTTCCCTGGCGCCAGGGGGATGCCCGCGGAACCCCCGCACCAGCGGGACGGCGCAGGAGCGCCGCGCGGCCTGGCTCAGTCCCTGCCGTCTGGTGGCGTCACCCCTGGGGGCGCTCGAACCTGTACCCCAGCCCCCTCGCGGTCAGGATGTAGCGGGGGACCTCGGGGTCGGGCTCCAGCTTCTGGCGGAGCTGGCGGACGAAGGTGTCCACCGTCCGGGGGGTTCCCTCGTAGTCGATGCCCCAGGCCCCGGAGAGCAGCTCCTCCCGGGAGAAGGTGCGCCCGGGATTCGAGACGAGGTGGGCGAGGAGCTTGAACTCCTGGGCGGTGAGCTCCACCAGGGCCTCGCCCCGGGTCACGGCGCGGGTCCCCAGGTTCACCGCCACCTCGCCGAACCGGACCACCTCCCCGTCCTCTCCCCAGCGGCGGCGGAGCACGGCCTTCACCCGCGCAATCAGCTCGGCCACCCCGAAGGGCTTCACCACGTAGTCGTCCGCGCCGAGGTCCAGCCCGAGCACCTTGTCCCGCTCCATGCCCTTGGCCGACAGGACGAGCACCGGGGTCCTCACCCCGCGCGAGCGCAGCTCGCGCAGCAGCTCGTAGCCGTTGAGCCGCGGCATCATGACGTCGAGCACGATGAGATCCGGCCGGTCGGTGACCGCCATCTCCAGGCCGCGTGCGCCGTCCTGCGCCTGGAGCACGTCGTAGCCCTCGTAGCGGAGGTTCATCGACACGCCGGTGAGGATGGAGAGGTCGTCCTCCACCACCAGCACCCGCGGCTTGTCCCGGCTCACGCCCGCGCCTCCTTCGCCGCCGGCAAATGGATGGTGAAGGTGCTGCCCTTGCCCAGCTCGCTCCTCACCGTGAGCTTGCCCCCGTGCGCCTCGATGATGCGCTTGCTGATGGAGAGGCCCAGCCCCGAGCCCTCGGTCTGGCGAGTCAGGAGGTTGTCCACTCGGTAGAAGCGGTCGAAGACGCGCTTCCGGTCGCGCTTGGCGATGCCCACCCCGTGGTCCTCCACCTCGATGTCCACGCCGCCGTTCCGCCCGTCGGCCCGGAGCTCGATGCGCTTCTCGGCGCCCGAGTACTTGTAGGCGTTGTGGAGCAGGTTGAGGAGCGCCCCGGCCAGAGCTTCCCGGTCCCCCTCCACCTCCGGGAGCGCCTCCTCCACCTGGCAGCTGAGCTGGACCTGGCTGTCGAGCCGCTGGGCCCGGAAGGCGTCGAGCGAGGCGTCGACGATCTGCCGCGCGGTGAGGCGCTCCTTCCGGTAGCGCTGCCGGCCGGACTCGAGCCGGGCCCAGTCGAGCACCCGCTCGATCATCGCCGAGAGCCGCTCCGTCTCCCGCTGGAGCAGCTCCAGAACCTCCTGCGTCTGTTCGGGATCCTTCACCCGGCCAAGGGCCAGCGTCTCGATGAACATCCGGATCGAGGTGAGCGGGGTCCGGAGCTCGTGGCTCACCAGGCTCACGAAGTCCGTCTTGAGGCGGGAAAGCCGCGCCTGGAGGTAGAGAGCGCGCGCGGTGTACACCACCCCGACCACCAGCGTGGCGTAGAAGGCGCCGAGCAGCCCGGCGTAGACCAGCCGGTTG
>DASROG010000461.1:0-2980 GCA_035646995.1 Myxococcaceae bacterium | reverse complement strand
GCTCCCACCGATGGCCCGGAAGGCGCAGCACGGAGTCGATCCGCGCATCCCGGAGCGCCTGCTCCCGATCGCCGGCGGTGACCAGCGCCCCGAGCGCATCCGGCGCGCTTGCGGAGAGCAGCCCCGCCCGCTGCCACAGAGCGGAGAGCGCCCCGGCCAGCGCCGGAGCGAGTGGGCCATCCGGCTCCCATCGCCCGGCCCGCCGCCGGAACGCGACGCGCTCTCGCCCCAGCGAGGACACCTTCACCCCTCCGGAGGAACCCGACGCATCGAGGGTGACCACCGCCGAGGCGCGGTCGCCGTCCACCGTGATGCTGAACCGGTCGAAGCGGAGGCTCCTCGGCTCGAAGGCGGGCCCACCCGGGACCGGGATGGGAGCGCGGGCCAGCTCCGCCGCGCGAAGAGCCGCGACCAGCTCCGGCTCGGGCCCCCCCGCGGCGCCGAGCATCCGCGGAAGCAGCGCCCAGACGCCTCCCACCAGCAGGCACAGCCCGAGGATGACTCCGATGGCGCGGCTTGCGTGAGGCTCGCCGGGGGTCACGAGCCGAGCATCTTCTGCGCCCTCTCGGCCGCAGGTGTGCCCGGCAGTCGGGTGATGACCCTCTGGAGCGCATCGCGCGCCTTGTTCTGGTCCTTGAGGCGCGAGTACAGGTCGTGCAGCCGGAAGAGGTACCTGTCGTCGTCCGGGCCGGGGTACTTCTGCAGCACGGTCTCCAGGCGGTTGGCGGCGGCGGCCCAGCGGTCTCGCTTCTCGTAGAAGTCGGCCACGTAGACCTCGTGGCGCACCAGCCGGTCGCGGATCTCGGTCTGCTTCTTCTTCGCGTCCTCGAAGTACTGGGACTGGGGATAGGTCCGGACGAAGTCGTTCAGCGCGTCCCAGGCGGCGCGGACCTGGGTCTGGTCCTTCTCGCTCGAGGGCGGGAGCATGAACCAGTCGCTGGGGATGTCGCGGTAGTGCGAGAGTGCGGCGCGGTAGGCGGCGTAGTCCACCTTGGCGTGCGTGGGGTGGAGCTTCACGAAGCCGTTGTAGCGGTCCGCGGCCTCGGTCCACAGCTCGCGCTCGAAGGACACGTCCGCCAGCCGGAGCTCGGCCTGCCGGGAGGCCTCGAGGAAGGGGAACTTGGTCTTGACGTACTCGAAGTACTTCTCGGCCAGCTGGTACTGGCTGCTATCCAGAGCCTCGTCGCCACGCTTGAGGTTGGTGCTCGCCTCGCTGGCGTAGTCCGGCTCGCCGAAGTCGCCGTTGCCGGAGAAGAGGCCGCAGCCCGGGGCGAGGACCAGGACGGCGAGCGGAAGGAGACGGACGAGACGCATCGAAGGGGTAAAGACCCTAGCCTCCTTCGTCGATCCCTTCCACCCCGGGAACCAGCTCCCGGACCAGCGCCGGGTCGAAGCCGCGGGCCAGCAGCCGCCGGGCGGACCGCCGGGGCGGCGCATTCGGGGAGAGGACGCTCGCCGCCGCAGCTCGAGCGGTCCAGCCCTCGTCACGGATCGCCTCGGCGAGCGCATCCTCGGCGAGGGCCGGCGGATATCCCTGCTGGACGAGCCGGGCGTGCATGGCCTCCCGGCCCCAGCCGCCGCGCAAGACGAGCGCCCGGGCCCGGGCGCGCGCCGAGCGCCGGTCGTCAAGTGCCCCCAGTCGGATCGCCGCCTGCAGCTCGGCTTCTACCTCCTGCTCGGTCAGCCCTGCACGACGCAACGCTTCCCGCAGCGCGGCGGTGGACACCTCGCGGCGAGCGAGCGTGCGGAGCGCCAGAAGACCCGTTTCCCCGGCGGCTCCAGCGGTGTTACGCCTCACGGTGCATGCACCCCGCCCTGCAACGGTACATGGATTTCCAGACCGCGTGGGGCGTCTGGCAGCGCAGGCACGGATGCGCGCCGGACGAGCCGACCGACGAGGCCTTCGTCCTGGCGGCGCGGGCGCGGCCAGATCTCTGGTCGGCGGTGGAGCGGGCCTGCGGCAAGGCGCATCCGCCGGAGGACGCCCAGAACGCGCTCCTCGTCCTGGCCGCCCGGACCGCGAGCACCGTGCTCGGCGACGACGAGCGTCTCGCCGGCCCCCTGGAGCGGGCGCGGGGCGCGCTGGAGGGGGAAGGCGCGAGTCCCGAGCAGGTGGATGCGCTGGTCGGTGCGGTCCTTCTCGAGGAGGCCTTCGGCGACGACCTCCCTGCGGACGGCTTCGACGCGGCCTTCGTCGCCGAGTCGCTGGACACGCTGGCGCAGCTGGCGACGCTCACGCCCAAGCGGGTCGCGGCGCTGGAGGTGGCCTTCGCGGGGGGCCCGGACGGCGCCGAGCGGCGGCACCGGCGCATCGCGGCTCAGACCCTCTGCGGGGTGGCCTGGTCGGAGGGGCCGGATCTGGTCAGCCGCGAGCATCTGGAAGCGGCGGCCGCCCGGCTCGAGCCCGAGCAGCGACTGGCCCTGGCGGAATTCGTGGACCACCTCGCCGAGATGCGGCTCATCGGCCCCCGGCGCCGGTCACGGCTGCGGCGGGTGCTCGCCGAACTCGTGTAAGGTCAGGGCGGCCGCGGCACAGTGTCGGGCGGCCGCGTCCGAGGTCCTGGTCGAAAGCTCTCAGACCCGCTGTCGTCGCGCCCGGGGCGGCCGCGGCACAGTGTCAGAAGCGCTCGATGTGGAAGTCGTCGTCGGCCGAAGGCAGCCCGCTCGGGCCGGCGGCCGGCTTCGGCGCGGCCGCGGGTGCGGCCGGCGAGCGAGGCGCGGCGTTGGGGTTGACGCGCCCGAGCGGCTGGCCCGGGGCTGGACGCGTCGCGCCTCCCGCCGGCGGAGCACCAGGCACACCCGGGGCCCCGCGCTGGGTGAAGGCCACGCTTCCGGGAGCGGAGTTCCCGTCCTGGGCGCCCTCGAAGTCGTCCCACCGGGCGTCGCTGGTGGCGCTGATGCCGCTGAAGCGCAGCGCGAAGTCGTCCGGGTTCGTCGCCTGCCGGTGCGCCTCCTCGTAGGAGATGATGTTCTGGCGCAC
>DASROG010000460.1:0-8386 GCA_035646995.1 Myxococcaceae bacterium | reverse complement strand
GGTGAACCCCGAGGGCAACTGCCTCAGCTGGGCGGCGAAGCTGGCTCCGAAGCCCGCCTGACCTCACCCCCGGTCTCTGGCCCGAAAAACGCCAGCGGCCGGAACCCAAGAGACGGATCCCGGCCGCGTGACTGCCGATTTCTCGGGGCGATTACCGGCGCCGGTCGCCGAACAGCCGGAGCAGCGCGAGGAACAGGTTGATGAAGTCCAGGTAGAGGTTCAGCGCGCCCACGATGGTGATCGAGGTCAGGCCCGTCCCGGCGTACTGGGCCCCGAGCGCCCGGAGCTTCTGCGTGTCGTAGGCGGTCAGGCCGGCGAAGACGACGACCGTCGCGCAGGACAGGGCGAAGCTGAACGCTGGGCTGCTCCAGAAGAACTGGACGATGCTGGCGAGCACCACGCCGATGAGCCCCATGAAGAGGAAGGTGCCCCAGGCGCTCAGGTCGCGCTTGGTCACCGTCCCGTAGAGGCTGAGGGCGAAGAACGCGCCGGCGGTGATGAGGAACGCGGTTCCGATCGACCCGATGGTGTAGATGAAGAAGATCCCGCTCAGGGTCAGTCCGGTGAGCCCCGCGTAGACGATGAACATCAGGGCGGCGACGGGTCCGCTGATCCGCTGCGCCATGAAAGACAGCGCGAGCACGACCAGGAACTGAACGATGACCAGCGGCCAGACGTTCCGGGCCACCGTCATCGCCAGCTGGACGTTGCTCGCCGTGTAGAGCGCGACCCCGGCGGTCACCGCCAGGCCGAGCGTCATCCAGCGGTAGACCCCCGCCATGAAGCTCGCCGCGGTCGTTCCGGTGAGCTCGCGGACGCGGCCGAAGCCGCCCGACTCGCCGAGGTCACGGCCGTCACGCGCCGCCCGGCGTGAATCGAATTCCCAGGCCATCGTTGCCTTCTCCTTGCGGGGCACTCGCCCCGGATCCGCGCTGTCATAACGCAGGCGGGGTGGGTGGCCAGCCTTCAGAACAGCGGGCGAGCAGTCAGGATTCCGCCCGGAGTGCACGGCGGAGCCTCTCCCAGACCGACGCCTCGAGCAACGGCAGGACCCCGCCGCCTCCCTGGATGTTGACGATGCGGGAGGCCGAGGCCCGGACCACGCCACCCCAGGCCGGTTCCGGCTCGAGTCCCACCGAGGCGAAGGCGGAGTAGTCGACGAAGACCTCCGCCTCGACCGGCCCGTCGGGGGTGGCGAGGAGGTGTCTCTCCTTGGGGATGTCCACCACCGCCTGGACCACGAAGCCGCCACCCCGGGGGTCGGCCGCCGCTCGCCGCACCAGGTCGGACCACGCCAGACGCTCGCCGAAGGCCGCCTCGGAGCGAGTGGCGAAGCCCGGCTCGTCCGATGCCGGTCCGACGAACACCGCCTTCCCTCCGTAGTCCCAGGCGCGCTTGAGGACGAACTCCTCCGGGCGCGCGGCGACGTGCGCGACGAGCTCGGGGATCGCTTCTCCTCCCGGACCCCGGGCCGGGCCGGGCGCGAGGACGCGCGTCCACGGAACTGCGCGGCGGATTGCCTCGAGCTCCTCGGGACCGAGCCCTGCATGGGCGGCCAGGGCGGGATCCTCCAGTGCCCGCGAGAGCAGGGCGAAGTTGCTCTTGGCCTCCACGTGGGCGGCCGGGTGGTTGAAGAGGAGCGAGCCCGGCGCGGCCTCTCCGGCGAAGAACGCTTCCAGGAAGGGATGGGGCGTCTCGCGCAGGCGGTGGCTGAAGAGGTGGCGGTAGACGAAGTCGAACGTCTTCCCGTGCGCGATGAACAGCTCGCCGCCGCTCGCCTCGTCGGGGTAGACCCGGTGCGCCTCGGTCCCGAGCTCGGCGAAACGCGAGACGAGATGGTCCACCTCCGAGAGCTGGCTGTCGTTGCGCCGGCAGAGCAGGGCGATGCGCTCCGGCCGGCGTCCCCGCTCCTGGACCGAGGCGGTCACCAGCGCCCGGTAGAGCGCCTCGACGTTGCTCCCGTTCTCGGCTTCCAGCTGCCGGACCGCGGCCGGGTCCATCCCCGCAGCCCGTCCCACGACGGAGAGGAACGCGCCCGCGGCCATGTCCGAGTAGCCGGGCATGGCGGGAATGGTGGCGTTCAGCTCGAGCGCCGCGGGGTGTGTGGACACCAGGAAGTCGACGCGGGCGATCGCCAGCCGGTGGGTTCGCGGGGCGGAACGCTCGATCAGCCGGCGCTCCAGCGGGGAGAGTGCAGCGAGGAGCAGCTCGCGCGACGGGCCGAGAACGGTGGCCTGCGCCATCCGGAATCCGGCGGTGGCCAGGGTATGCGAGAGCGCGTGGCGCTCGGCGATGACCCGGGCCGGGAGGACGACGGGCGTCGCGCCCGGAGTGATGGCCCGCGGTGTCCCGTCCGGGCCGGTGGTGACCAGACCCCGGGAGAACGCCTCCCGGGCGAGCGCCGTCGCGTAGGTACCGGCGAGAGGGCGGAGGTCCTGGAAAGGATCGTTCACGGGAGATAAACGACTCCTACGACGCCCTGCGCCGCGGCGCCAGGCAGGAGACCAGCGATGGGGATGGTGACCGGTGGGCAGCTCGTGGCGCGGATGCTCAAGGAGGAGCGGGTCCGACACGTCTTCACGCTGTCCGGCCTCCACGTCGCCCCCATCTACGCCGGCCTGGTGGAGGAGGGCATCGAGGTCGTCGACACCCGACACGAGCAGGCCGCCGCTCACGCCGCAGACGCCTACGCGCGCATTACCCGCGGGGTCGGGGTGGCGGTGGTCACCGCCGGTCCGGGCGTGACCGACGCGCTCACCGGGGTGGCGAACGCCAACGCGGCCAACTCGCCGCTCATCCTCCTCGGCGGCGCGGCACCGCTGTTCAACCAGAGCCGGGGAAGCCTCCAGGAGATGGAGCAGGTGGACCTCTTCCACCGCATCTCCAAGTGGTCCGACCGGGTCCCGTCACCGGACCTCGTCCCGCTCTACCTGGCCAAGGCCTTCCGCGTGGCGCTGAGTGGTCGGCCCGGGCCGGTGTTCCTGGAGCTGGCCTGGGACGTGCTGTGCAACGGCGTCGACGAGGCCACGCTGCAGATCCCCCGCCTGTACCGGACGCGCGCCCGGATGGCGCCCGACCCGCGGTCGGTGGACGAGGCGCTGGCGCTGCTCGCGGCGGCCGAGCGTCCGGCGATGATCGCCGGGTCGAGCGTGTACTGGGACGACGCTCCGGACGCGCTCCGGGCCTTCGTCGAGCGGGCGCAGATCCCGACCTATCTCAACGGCGCGGGGCGAGGGTGCCTCCCGCCCGACCACCCGATGTTCTTCCAGCACACCCGGAAGGAGGCGCTCACCGGGGCCGACGTGGTGTTCGTGATCGGCACGCCCTTCGACTTCCGGCTCAACTACGGAGCCGAGCCGACGTTCAGCGCCGCATCGAAGATCGTCCAGGTGGACATCGACCCGACCGAGGTGGGCCGGAACCGTCCGGTGGACGTGGGAATCGTGGCCGACAGCCGCTCGGCGCTCGCCGCCTTCGCCGACGGAGCGAAGAAGGCGACGAGGACGGAGTACATCCGGGAGCTCCGCTCCTCCGAGCAGAGGAAGCTCGCCGCGATGCAGGAGTGGATCACGAGCGACGCGGTGCCCATCCACCACTACCGGCTGGCGAAGGAGCTGTCAGAGGTGGCCAACGCCGGCGAGCGCGACCCGATGTTCATCGCCGATGGCGGCAACTGGGTGGCGCTCGCGGCGAAGGTGCTGTCCCTCAAGGCGCCGGGCCGGTGGCTCGATCCCGGACCGCTGGGCTGTCTGGGGGTGGGCGCGCCGTTCGCGCTGGCGGCGAAGCTCCTCCATCCCGAGCGGCAGGTCTGGGTGGTCCAGGGGGACGGATCGTTCGGCCTCAACGGGTTCGACTTCGAGACGGCGGTGCGGTTCAGGCTGCCGATGATCTGCGTGGTGGGGAACGACGCCGCCTGGGGGCAGATCCGCCTTCCTCAGGTCGGCATGTTCGGGGAGGAGAAGTCGCCGGCGACGCTGCTCGCCCCCACCCGCTACGACGAGGTGGTGAAGGCGTTCGGGGGCTGGGGCGAGCTGGTCACCGAGCCCGCGCAGATCCGCCCGGCGCTTGAGCGTGCGCTCGCCTCGGGAACCGTGGCCTGCGTCAACGTGATGCTCGATCCGCAGGCCCCGGCAACGTCCGGAGCGATGGGGTACGCCGTATGAAGCCGCAGCGGCTGAAGCGGGAGGACACCGCGCTCCTGGTGGTGGACGTGCAGGAGCGGCTCGCCGCGGCGATGGAGCCACAGGCACGGTCGCGAGCGCTCGCGCGGCTCGGCGCGCTGATCGAGGGAGCCCGCGTGCTCGGGCTGCCGATCGCGGTGACCGAGCAGTATCCGAAGGGTCTCGGGCACACCGTGCCCGCCATCCGCGAGCGTCTGGGCGACGTTCCCGTGCTGGAGAAGCTGAGGTTCTCGGCGCTGGACGATCGGCTGCGGGCGCGGTTCTCGGGACGGCGGAACGTGGTGGTCGCCGGGATGGAGACCCACGTGTGCGTCTACCAGACGGTTCGCGACCTGGTGCTCGAGGGCCGGCACCCGGTGGTGTGCATCGACGCTGTGCTGAGCCGGAGCGCGGTGGACCGGGAGGCCGGGCTCGAGCTGGCGCGGGCCGCGGGGGCGACCCTGTCCTCGGTCGAGGCGGTCCTGTTCGACGTCCTCGGTGAAGCCGGGACGCCGGAGTTCAAGAAGATCTCCGCCGCGGTGAAGTAGGGAGGCACCTTCGGGCCTGGCCCAGGGCCCCCGGGCGTCCGGTCGACTGGTCACCAGGGCACGCGACGACCGCACCCCCGCTCGGGCAGGAGCGGCGTCGGCGGAGCGCAACGATGGCCCCGCACGGTGGTCGAATAGAGTTGAAGGTGACCAGCTCCCCGCCATGCGGATCCACCACCTGAACTGCATCTCGGAGTGCGCCCTCGGCGGCGCGCTCATGGACGCGCGGACGATCGGCCTCCGGGCCTGCCTCTCCGTGCACTGCCTGGCGGTGGAGAGCCCCTACGGGCTGGTCCTGGTCGATACCGGCTTCGGCCTCGGGGACGTGCACTCTCCGCGGACGCGGCTCAGCAAGTTCTTCCTCACTATGAACGGCCCGGACTTCCGGGAATCGATGACCGCGGTCCGGCAGCTGGCTCTCCTCGGTTTCCAGCCCGGGGACGTGCGGCACATCGTCATGACCCACCTCGATTTCGACCACGCCGGCGGCATCGAGGACTTCCCCCGGGCGAAGGTGCACCTGCTTCTCGGCGAGCAGGACGCGGCCCTCGCTCGGCGCACGCCGCTCGACCGGATGCGATACCGGCCGCAGCAGTGGGGCCAGACGCGGGCCCGCTGGCAGGCGTACACCCCCGGGGAGGGGGAGACCTGGTTCGACTTCAGCGCCGTTCGCGCGCTCGAGGGCCTCGGCGACGAGATCGCGCTCGTTCCGCTCCTGGGGCACACGCTCGGGCATGCCGGGGTCGCGGTGCACGGAGACGACGGGTGGCTCCTCCTCGCCGGCGATGCGTACTTCTGGCACGGAGAGATGGACGTCCTGCGGCCGCGCTGCACCCCCGGCCTGCGGTTGTACCAGTGGCTGATGCAGAAGGACGGCGGCGCGCGACGCTGGAACCAGCGTCGGCTGCGGGCGCTCAAGGCGCAGGACGGGGCGGAGGTCCTCATCATGTGCTCCCACGATCCATTCGAGTTCGAGGCGATGGCCGGACGAAGGCTCGACGAGCCCCTCCGCCCTCCCGAGCCGCTCCTCACCGAGCCACCTCGCGACGAATCGGTGCTCTTCTGAGTCAGCAGAGCCGGGTCAGCGCGGTCCGCATCCGATCCGGAAGGTCCACCGGCCGGCGCGTCATCCGATCGACGAACACGTGGATGAAGTGGCCCTGCGCCGCCGCCGACCGCTCGCCGATGCGAAAGATGCCCACCTCGTAGCGCACGCTGGAGCGCCCGAGCTTCGCGACCCGGAGTCCCGCGTCCAGCAGGTCGGGGAAGGCGACCGCCGAGAGGTACCGGCATTGGGACTCGACACAGAGCCCGATGACCGCGCTCGACTCGATGTCCAGTCCACCCTCGTGCACCAGGAAGGCGTTCACCACCGTGTCGAAGTACGAGTAGTAGACGACGTTGTTCACGTGTCCGTAGACGTCGTTGTCCATCCAGCGGGTCGGGATGCGCCGGAAGTGGCGGTACGCCGTGCGCTGCTCGGGCTCGGGGCGGGACATTCGGGGGCTCCTCAGGCCGTGTTTCACGGAGGGGACGGTGGATGATGGCCGCACTCCATCATTCTCGAGAACCGGTCGTCCGCGTCCACGAAGTCGCCTTTCCGGAGCGATCCGGCCCTTGCTGCCATGGCCCTCGAGGCCCGGGACGCCCCCCGCGCGATGAGCGGACCCAGCTGGCCTCCACGGTACTCGCCGGGCCCGTGGACCGGGCCGCTGATGCGGCGCTGGACGTACCCCGCGGGTCGCGACCCGCGGCCGCTCCCTCACGAACCGGCCTGGGGTAGACCGCGTCGCTCGGAGCGCGGTTCGCTCCCTCGACGACGTACGCCACGTCCTGGCCGAGCTCCGCTCCGAGGGTTCCCGCTGGCTCGAGTGTCGCTCCCGGCTCACCCTCCCGCCGGCCCCCGGTGGTACCGGTGCAGGTCGGGTCGGCGATCCGATCCGGCCCCGGACGGACCCGGTCAGTGCCCCGCGAGCTGCGCCCGGCGCATCAGCCACGCCCCTCCCACGCACACCACGCCGCCGACGATCGCCAGGGCAGCCACGTGTTCCCCCCGGACCAGCCACCCGAGCAGGAGCGCAACCCCGGGAATGAGGAACGTCGTCGCCGCGGCGCGCGTCGCTCCCATCCGTCCCGCGGCCACCGCGAGCAGCACGTAGGCGACACCGGTGCCGAGTGCGCCGAGCGCGAGGACGGAGAGCAGTGGCCCTGGGGACCAGTGTGCACGCAGGAGCTCGGGGACGCCGAGCGGCGCGGTCATGACGAGAGCCCAGGCCTGCGCTCGCCAGATGACGGGCAACGCTCCGCTCCGCTGCTGAAGGGGACGGGCGAGGTTCAGCGCGAAGCCGTAGCAGGTCACCCCCGCCAGGACGAGGAGCACGCCGTCCAGGCTGCTGCCCCCGAGGGTCAGGCTCGGCCACGCCACGAGAACGGTCCCGGCGAGCCCCACCGCCAGGCCGACGAGCACGTCGCGCCCCGGGAGCCGGCGCGAGAACGCCGCGGCGACGAGCGCCACGAAGAGCGGGTTTGCTCCGTTCAGCATCCCGGTGAGGGCGGAGGACACCCGCTGCTCGGCGAGGGGAAACATGCTGAGCGGAAGCGCGAGCCAGATGAGCCCGAGGAGGATCACCTTCCGCCGATCCTCGCGGGCGATGGGACGGCGAGCGCTCGGAACCAGGCCCAGGGTGACGAAGCCCACCAGGATGCGAGCGAAGGTGAGGCCGTTGGGCTCCACCGAGCGGAGCCCCTCGGCGATGAAGAGGAACGAGGCGCCCCAGATGAAGCCCGGGCCGAGCAGGAGCAGCCAGTCCGCCGTTCCGGCATGGGCGGGTGCGGCGGCCGGTGCGGCGACGGCAGGGGCTCCGGCCGGGGGGACGTCGAGCTCGGCACGCAGGGGAGCTGGGTTCACGGGGTCTCGATCTCGTCGCGGGTGGCCAGGAGCAGCGCGGCCGCCGAGGCGGAGAAGACGGAGTAATCGAGCGGGGACTTGATTCCCAGGGACAGTGCCATCGCCAGCCCGAAGATCAGAAGAAGGGCCGCGGCGGCCAGCGCCACCGGCCGTCGCCAGACTCCGAGCACCAGCAGGAGCCCGAGCCCGAGCTCGGCCGCGGTCGCTGCCCAGGCCAGGAAGGTGATGCTGGCCCTGGGCATGAAGGCGTTCACCTCGCCGGTGTACTGCTCGAAGGCCTCGAAGCTGCCGTACCCCACGCCCTTGCCCCAGAGGCCGAAGCGGCTGGCGATGCCGGAGAGGAATGCGGCGCCGAGGGCCAGGCGGGCGTAGCCGGGTGCGGCGCGGAAGAGGGAATGCCGGAGGTCCATGGGCGGGGAGCTACTGCGTGGTGGACCAGACTGAAACGCCCATTTAAGGTTCGTGGACTGGTCCACTTCCAATGACACGGCGGAGCGGCACGTTGGAGCTCGTCCTCGGCCCGCGAGCGGGCGGGCGGTCGGCCCAGGGATGGGTATACGACGCGCTCCGCGAGGCGATCCTCGACGGACGGCTGCGGGCGGGAGCGCAGCTTCCCGCCACCCGGGACCTCGCCTGCCAGCACGGGCTCGCACGCGGCACGGTGGTCGCGGCGTTCGCCCAGCTCCAGGCGGAGGGGTACGTTCGTTCCACGGTGGGCGCGGGGACCTTCGTCGGTCCGGTTCCGCCCGACGCGCTGCTCGGGCTCGGGC
>DASROG010000459.1:0-2795 GCA_035646995.1 Myxococcaceae bacterium | reverse complement strand
GGATCAGGCAGGGCAGTCACGCATCTGGGGCGGAATCCACCTCTGGCCCGACGACCGCGACGGGCGGATCCTCGGGAGGGGACTCGGCAGCGCAGCGTACGAGAAGGCGCGAGCACTGCTGGACGGAACGTTCGCGCCCTGACCCGGCGAGCGCCGGGTGGGGAGTGGCTAGGCCCGGAATCGAACCGGGAACCTACGGATTATGAGACCGTCGCTCTAACCAGTTGAGCTACCTAGCCGGTCCAGCCTGCGAGCGCGCGGGGCTATCACGGCCGAGGCGCGCACGCCAAGCCCTGGCGGCACTCTCGCCTCCGGCCCCGCGGTTGTAATCTCGACCGAGCGCGCCGGCCGGCCGCGCCGCGAGGAAACCCCTGGGACCCGTCCTGCTCAGCCTCCTCCTCTCCGCGTCCGCGAGCGGCGGGACCCCGCTCGACATCCGCAGCTTCCAGGTGGTGAAGCAGAGCTCCGGCAACGACGACTACTACCGAGTCGAGTCCGGACCCGACGGCCCCCATCTCGCCGCCAGGTACCGTCCGCCCTTCGACACCATGGTCCGGGGCATCCAGGCACCGGAGCGCTTCCGCCGCACGCTCGCCGCCGTCCGCTGGCGCTGGCGCGTCCAGACCTTCCCCAAGGGCGGGGACGACTGCAATCCCGACGTCGGCGATGCCGCCGCCGGCGTCTTCGCGACCTTCAAGGCGGGGCTGAAGGTGATGGTCATCAAGTACGTCTGGAACTCGGTCGGACCGGCGCATCGCAGCTGCGAGCTCGCCAACAACCTGTTCTTCGCCAAGCGCGAGGTGGTGCTCCGGAGCGGGGGAGCGGTGGATACCTGGCAGACGGAGACGGTCGACCCGCGACGCGACTTCGTCCGGTATTTCGGCGGCAAGCTGGAGGACGTCCCGGACTTCGTGGCCCTCGGAGTGCTCACCGACGGAGACGCCACCAACTCCCGGAGCGAGGCGGACTACGCGGACTTCGTCCTCTTCGATCGCCGGCCCGAGGCGGACTTCCTCCAGGCGCAGGTCAAGGCCGTGGGGCAGCTCGCGGACGGGGGTGTCGCGGACCCCGCGCCCGGTCCGCGCCCGATGAAGGAAGCGGACGCCGAGCAGCCCCGCTGACCGATCAGGGCATCTGGCAGTTCAGCTCGGGAGGCGGGGGCACCCGGCCGGTGACCTGCTCCAGCCGGGCCTGCGCGGAGAGGAGATCGAAGATCGCCTGGGCGTCCCCGTACTGCGCCTCCGCGTAGCCGCGGTAGGCGTCGATGAGGTCGCGGGCGTCGGCCACGCCCACGCCGAAGTTCAGGGTCGCGCTCCGGAACCAGCTCCGTCCCGCGGCGACCGCCTTGGCCGAGGCCTCTCGCTTGGTGATGGCCGCGTTCAGATCGGCGACGGCGGTCTCCACCTCGACCTGGATGCCCCGCACGGCGCCGGCCCGCTGCTTGCGGAGGGTGTCCAGCTCCGCCTCCTTCTTGTTGGTGCGGGTGATGACCGTCCAGAAGGACAGGTTCTGCCGGATGCCGAGCGCCGCACCGACGGTGAGGGCATTGAAGTAGTCGCCGATGTAGGGGTTGGTGATGGTGTCCCGGCCCGGCGCCCGCGAGTAGGCGAACTGCCCCACGATGCCGATCTGCGGGAACAGCTCGGCACGGCTCGCCCACACATCGGCCTCCTTGGCCTGGATTCCATTGTCCAGGGCCTTGAGGTCCGGGCGCTGCTTCTCGGCATCGGCCAGCGCCGTCGGGAGATCCGGGGAGCGGATCTGCGAGGTGTCCGGGAGCGGCTCGTCCCGGAGCTGCAGCTGGTCGGGGGGCATGGCCAGCGTCGCCGCCAGCCCCACGCGTGCCACGCGCAGCGCACGCTCGCCGTCGGCGATGCGCTGGGTGAGCTGGCTGCGAAAGATCTCGATCCGGTAGCGGTCCTCGGGGGTGATCTCCCCGTCGTTGGCCTTCATCGACTTCTGGACCCGGGTGTCCGCTTCCTTGAGCGCGTTCTGCACGTCCGCACCGATGACCAGGAGCCGCGTGGTGAGCCGGATGCCCATCACCAGCTGGATCACGCGGGTGCGGATGGCGTTCGCCGTGTCGTCCACCAGGAAGCGGCGCGCCCGGGCGCCGGAGTCCGCCGCGTCATTCGCCGCCTTGATCCGGCCCCAGGTGAAGATCGGCTGGAGGGCGTTGATCTCCACCCGGGCGAACGGCCCGAGGTCCCCGAGGCCACGGTTGGTGCCGGTGGCATCGCTCACGTCCTTGTCACTCTTGTAGATGAACTGCCCGGGCTGATTCGCGAGGGGCGTCGCGTGCACCGTATCGGTGAGGCGCGCGCCTGGAACCACCCCCGCCCCGACGTTCGCCGTGAACTCCGGTAACCAGCGAATCGAGGTGGCGATTGCCCGGTCCGCCTCAGCAGCAGCCAGCTCGCTGCGCTTGATGCCCACCTCGTCGCTCCGGGCGAGCGCCAGCGCCTGGGCGGTCTGGAGGTCCAGCGGGCCGCAGGTGGGCGCCGCGACGGTGAGAGCCAACAGCGCTACGAGCAACGCGCAAACCCCGGAGAGGAGAGTCGGTTCGGAAGCCCCCCGGCTCTACACACAAGGATCCGGGAACTCAAGGAAAGTGGAGCGGGAGGATCGGCGAGCGAACCGTCCCCACCGAGCCGGATCAGGGAGTCCGGCCGTTCCGCGGCGTGGCGTCCTCGCCCTCGAAGTAGATGCTGGCGGCCTCGTTCTGCCCGTAGACCACGAGCACGGGAGAGCTGCATGCCTCCCTTCGTACCCGCGCCATGCGCTTCAACGACTCG
>DASROG010000458.1:0-2074 GCA_035646995.1 Myxococcaceae bacterium | reverse complement strand
ACGTGGCGTACGTGGGGGGTGCCTTCCGTTGCCTCGAGCCCTTCCGGCGGTGGGCGCTCGCGGCGGTCGATCGCGACGGCGGCGTGACGGACTGGGACCCCAACGTCGGTCCCTGACCGGAGGCACCGGCCTTCATGGGGTAATGCGCTCGCGTCAGGACAGCAGCTGACCGGCGGACCAGGCCAGCGCGCCGGCGAAGAGCAGGGACAGCGCCCCGAGCCGGGTCTTCGCCGCGAGCACGCCCACCAGCACCGCGACGGCGAGCGCGAGCACGTGCTGCGTCCCCGCCGCGGTCCACATCAGCGATGCGGCCGACGCGGCGAGGAGACCGAGCACCACCGGTCGCATCGCGAGCTCCATCCGCCTCACCCAGGTGAGGTTCCGCCACCGGTGGTACACCGCGTACGTCGCGCCCATGATCGCGACCGGGCCGCTGTAGATGCCGACGAACGCGACCAGCGCCCCGGGGAGGCCGGCCACGCGCCAGCCGATGACCGTGCACATCGCCATGTTCGGACCAGGCACCACCTGGCCGAGCACGAACGCCTGGACGAAGCCGTCCGGGGTGATCATCCCGCCGTCCACCAGCGCCCGCTGGAGCTCGGGGAGCACGGAGAAGACTCCCCCGAACGACACCAGCCCTACGCGGAAGAAGATCCAGAACAGGGCGAGCAGCTTCACAGCAGGAACTCCACGACCAGCCCCGCGGGGATGGCCACCGCGAGGATGGTGAAGAGCGAGGCACCGGCGAGCACGGCCGCCCCCACACCGGCGAGCAGCACGCCACGCACCACCCGGACTCGCGTCGGCGCCTGGGTCGCCGGATCCGCGGTGCTCGCCAGCCCCGGAAGACGCCGCCAGAGGAAGAGGAGCAGAAGCACGATGCCGGCGACCGCCATCCCCCGAAGGGGCGCCTGCACCCACGGTCGATCCACCGCCAGGACGCCGGAGAGCGCCACCGCCAGTATCGAGCCCGGCAGGCACAGGCACACGATGCCGAGCACGCTTCCCACCGCGCCCATCAGCCGGTAGCCCAGGTAGGCGGAGAGATTGACCAGGTTCGGCCCCGGGAGAAGCTGGGCCACGGTCAGCACCTCGGCGAACTCGTCGTTCGTCAGCCAGCCGTGCTTGCGGACCACCGCGTCCTCGTAGAGCACGATGCGGCTGGCCGAGCCGAAGCTGAGCGTTCCGATGGCCAGGTTGACCCGCAGCCAGTCCATGAGGCTGGGGACCGGCCGCGAAGAGCTCACTTCTTCTTCAGCGCCCACTCGGCGTGCGTGACCACCGGGAGCTGCAGCGCCCGCTCGCGGTCCAGGTCCAGGTTTCCGATGTGCAGCGACAGCGGGGCCTGGACCCACTTGTAGATGCTGGTGAGAAACAGCTTCACGAACTTCGTCACGTAGCCGTGCACCGTCTCCGGCGTGAGGTCGGGGAACATCGATCCGACGACGCGCTCCACCTCCTCGGGGAGCAGCTTCTCGTCGGCGAAGAGGTGGAAGCAGGCGTCGAGCACCCGGAAGGGCATCAGCTCCTCCTCGCCCACCTGGTTCGGTGCCAGCTCGGGGCCCGGTGGCTTCTGGAGCACCAGGCGGATGCCTTCCATCGGATGGACCTCCTGGAGGTAATCGAGGAGCACCATCACCACCGTCTTCGGCACGTTGGCGATGACGGCCAGCGCGCCCTCGAGGTCCCCACCCACGGTGGTATAGCCCACTGCGCGCTCGCTCATGTTGCCGGTCTGGAGGAACAGACCTCCGCTGGAGTTGCTCCAGCTCCACATCCGCTGGCCGCGCACCCGCGCCTGGATGTTCTGCTCGGTGAGCGGAGTCACCTGCTCGCCCGGCTGGAGCATGGCCCGGACCGCCTCCAGCTCCCGCTCGAAGGCCGCATCGATGCTCACCACTCGCAGCGCCACCCCCAGCTCGTCGCAGACGGTGCGCGCCGCCCTCTCCGTCTCGGTGGAGGAGTAGCGGCTCGGCATGTAGAAGGCCCGGAGCAGGCTTCCCGGTGCCTCGGGCTTCTTCCGCGACGCCCAGCGGTGCGCGATCAGAAGGGTGAGCAGCGAGTCTCGGCC
>DASROG010000457.1:0-2670 GCA_035646995.1 Myxococcaceae bacterium | reverse complement strand
GCCCAGTACTCGGCAGCTGGATCCGCCCGGCAGCCCAGCCGACCACCGCCCCGACGCTCGCGTCAGGAACCCTGCGGGGCAGGACAGGCATCCACCGCAGTCTCCGCCGGACGCCGCGGCTCGGAGAGCGGGAGCAGCCGCGGCAGGGGGACCCGGAAGACGCCGTAGGGCGCCCGGCTCTCCTCCTCCCCGCGGTTGAGCGCCGGATGAAGGTTGAGCTGGTTCACGGTGACGTAGATCCAGTCCTCCGGACCGCGGGCAAGACCGTCCGGCCACTGGAGGCGAGGGTCCTGCACGAGGAGCACCTGCCCCGAGGGCGAGGTGAGCCGGAGCGCGTGGCCCTCGACGTCCCCGACCACCACCCGTCCGCCGTCCGCGGCGACCAGCCCGTTGCCCGAGGGACGCTCGGCGTGGGACTCGACGCGGGTGGCGAGCTGCTCGGCGGCCAGCCCCCGATCGAGGAGGTCGGCGGTGCGGACGCGCCACACCGTGCCTCCGTTGAGCGGCGCGAGATAGAGGAACGTCCCGGCCGGGTCGAGCGCGAGCTGGCTCACCCCGAGCCGAAGCCTCTCCACCGTGCCATCGAGCTCGCGCCGCGCCACCTGGCGGCGGTCCACGGTGATCGGGACCGTGTCCGGCTCCAGCGCCGGATGGTCCTGGAGAAGGCGCCGCGTGTCGCCGGTCTCGAGCGAGACCACCAGCAGCGCCGGATGCGAGTCCCCCGTCCAGTCGGCGCGCGAGCGGTCCGCCACGTAGGCCACCCGGTGCGCGGAGTCCACCGCCACGGCGCAGAGCAGAGAATTGCCTTCCAGGACTGCTCCAGGGATTCGCACCGAGCGGAGACGGCGCTCGTCCACCGTGTTCCAGCCGGTGAGCCTGGGTGGCTTGCCCTCGCCTCCTGCATCGAGGATCCACAGTCCCCCGGCGCCGTCGGCCGCGAGCGCGGTGACCGCCCCGAACGCGCGGCTCATCACCCCGCTGGGGTAGGGTTGCCGTCGGCCCCCGGGGAGGAGCTCCAGCAGCTTCGTCTCCGGCGCGCCGAGAGGGTGGAGGGCCACGAAGAGCCGCTCGCCGACGAGCGCGATGGCGCCCGGGCGCTCGTGCAGCTCGACCACGCTCTCCAGAGCCGCAGCGGGAGGGGATGCGGCCAGCAGCGACAGGAGTGCGAGGATCGTCGGCGACACGCGTCCTTGGAAGGCCCGGAAGCCGACGTCTCTACCGCGCGCCGGCGGGTTCGCGCCACCCGCACCGCGCCGGCCCACCCTGCCCTGACGCGCCGCTGCGGGCCCCGGACGTTGCGCGAGCGACGCCCCGCTCGTCCCGGGGCCGACCTTCCGCCCCGGCCCGCTTGCGGCCGGCGCAACGACCGCGCATCCTTCGGTGTCCGGGAGTGTGGGTATGCGGTGGAGCGAGCTCGGGCGGATGCAGTACCTGGGGCAGACCGAGCTGTCCGGTCAGCCCGTGGAGGTCTTCCGGGCCTCGGACGGGACGGTCTTCCAGATCCGGCGCGACCGCGGCGTCTTCCGCGAGGTCCGTCCCGGCGAGCAGCTCGGTGACTTCGAGCGCTGGGATCTCCTGATGCCCGACCCGTTCGGCGCCAGCACCGCCAGCTGATCAGCCTCACGGGACCAGGTCGCGATACCAGCCGAGCCGATCGAGGAACGGGGCCTCGGCGCCGTCGCGCTTGCGGAACAGCACCTGAGCGACGGTGATCCGTCCGGTCCGGAAGGTGATCGCCGACGACGCCAGGTAGAGCCGCCACGCCCGGGCCCTGCGCTTGCCCGCGAGCTGCACCGCTTCCGGGAAGCGTCGCTCGAGGCGGCCCAGCCACTCGAGCAGCGTGCGTTCGTAGTGCGGGCGCATGGTCTCCACGTCCAGCACCTCGAGGCCGGTCCGCTGGGCGGAGGCGATGACCAGGTCCAGCGGCGGCAGGTCGCTGTCGGGAAAGATCTCCTGCCGGATGAACCCGCCGTGGCTGCGGTGGAGCCAGGGGATGGTGCGGCGCCCGTCGCCGTTCTCGGCGATGGCGTGGTTGAGGAGTAGCCCGCCCGGGACCAAGTGATGCGCGAGCGCGCCGAAGTACCGGTCAAGGTGCTCGCGGCCGACGTGCTCCATCATTCCCACCGAGGCCATCGTGTCCCAGCGCTCCTCCGGCGGGAGCTGCCGGTAGTCCTGGTGCCGGACGTCGGGGAGGGTGTCCGGCGGGAGCACCGCCTTCATCCGCTCGCGGGCAAGCTCGAGCTGCGCATCGCTGAGGGTGATGCCGGTGGTGCGTACGCCGTGCACCTTCGTCGCGTGAGAGATGAGCGCCCCCCAGCCACATCCCACGTCGAGGAAGCGGAGATTGGGCTGAAGCCCCAGCTTGCGGCAGATGAGCTCCAGCTTCGCCACCTGGGCCAGCTCGAGACGATCCGCGCCGCTGGTCCAGTAGGCGCACGAGTACACCAGGTGGTCGTCGAGGAAGAGCCGGTAGAAATCGTTCCCCACGTCGTAGTGGTGCCGGACCGCTCCCTCGTCACGGGCCAGGGAGTGGCGCGCGGCGGAGCGGAGCAGCTCACCCGCCCGCGCACCCACCTCGGCCACCAGCGCCGCGGCGAGGGCCGTCGCGGGGAGCGTCTCCGGTCCGGACCATCTGGACGCGTGATCGATGAAGTCGACCAGGTTCCCCTC
>DASROG010000456.1:0-22056 GCA_035646995.1 Myxococcaceae bacterium | reverse complement strand
GGGCTTCCTCGAGCGGATGGTGAGCAAGGGACTGGGCTGGGCGCGCAAGTACTCGCTCTTCACCTACCCCTTCGCCACCGCGTGCTGCGGCATGGAGTACATGTCCGTGGCCGCGAGCCGGTACGACATCGCGCGGTTCGGGGCCGAGTTCCCCCGCTTCTCGCCCCGGCAGGCGGACATGCTGTTGGTGGTGGGGACCATCAACCTCAAGCAGGCGCCGATCCTGAAGCGCGTCTACCAGCAGATGGCCGACCCGAAGTGGGTGGTCAGCTTCGGGGTGTGCGCCTCGTCGGGTGGGTTCTACGACAACTATGCGGTGCTCCAGGGCATCGACCGGATCCTCCCGGTGGACGTTTACATCCCGGGGTGCCCGCCCCGGCCGGAGCAGGTGCTCGACGGGCTGATCCTCCTCCAGGACAAGATCCAGCGGCAGGTGCACCGGCTGGGCGGCACCGGCCCGAGCGAGCCGGAGCTCGGGCTGGATCTGCTGCAGACCTACCCCCACGAGAAGGGCCTGGCGTCCGGCAAGCGGTGACCGCGGCCACGGTCGTGCGCACGGCGTCGCTGGTCACCCTGTTCGCGCTCGGCTGCGCGAGCCCGGGGCCGTCGACCCTCCCCCCTCCGAAGGCGGCTCCGGCCGGCGCGGCGGACCGGGTGTACCGCCTCCTCGGCGGGCGATTCGACTCGGCGGATCAGGCCCGCAGCTCCCCCGGGTTCTCCGCCATCCAGGTCGCGGCCTGCCCCGCTGACGTTCCCGCGCTCGGCCCCGGTGTCCTCTACGTCGAGCAGGCCCCGATGGACGCGCCGGACCAGCCGGACCGCCAGCGGGTCTACGTCATCGAGCCGGGCGAGCCGGTGGAGTCGGCTGCGCTGGTGCGGGTCTTCGAGCTCGCGGTCCCCGGCTCCTCGGTGGGCGCCTGCGGACTGTCCGTTCCGCCGCGCTTCACCCGCGACGAGCTGGTGGAGCGCGTGGGATGCACGGTGGCGCTGCACGCCGACGGGCCGGTGTACCGGGGGACCACCAGCGGGCGGGGCTGCCCGACCACGCTGAAGGGCGCGACCTACGTCACCGGCGAGCTGGTGCTGGACACGGTGGGCTTCCGCTCCTGGGAGCGGGGCTTCGACCCGAGCGGGACGCAGAGGTGGGGCGCCGAGTCCGGTCCCTACGTCTTCGTGCGACGGACCCCGCTGCCCGCCCCCTAGAATCGATCCTCCCCGCGCGTCTCCTGGGCTACCCTCGCCACCGAGTTGAAAGTTCGCCCGGGGAGGGGTCTGCGATGCATCGACTGGCTGGACTGATGCTGCTCGGAGCGCTGCTCGTGGTGGGGTCGGCAGGAGCCCAGACCTTCCGCTACGCCTCCACCGGAGATCTCCTCACCCTGGATCCGCACTCGGCGGACGAGGCGCTCTCCAACTCGTTCAAGAACAACATCCACGAGGGGCTGGTCCGCTTCAACGAGAAGCTGGAGCCCGAGCCGGCGCTGGCGGTCAGCTGGAAGAACGTCGACCCCGTCACCTGGCGGTTCCAGCTGCGCCGGGGGGTCACCTTCCACGACGGGACGCCCTTCACCGCCGACGACGTGGTGTTCTCCTACGACCGGCAGCGCTCGAAGAACTCGGTGATGGCCTCGCACGTCGCGACCATCAAGAGCGTGAAGAAGATCGACGACTACACCATCGAGTACGTGACGGTCGGTCCCGACCCGATCCTCCTCCGGAACCTCACCGAGCACTTCATCGTCTCGAAGAAGTGGTGCGAGCAGCACGCGACGACCGAGCCGGTCGCGGGGCTGAAGGAGGAGACCTACGCCACGCGGCACGAAAACGGGACCGGTCCCTTCCAGGTGGTCGAACGGCTGCCTGACACCCGCACCGTGCTGGTGCCGTACCCGAAGTGGTGGGACCTCCCGAACAAGAAGTACGCCATCGCCCGGGCCGAGTTCCGGCCCATCGCCAACGCCGCCACCCGGCTGGCAGCACTGATCTCCGGGGAGCTCGAGCTGGCCTACCCCGTCGCCCCGCAGGACGTGGCCCGGGTGGAGGGCCAGAAGGGCTTCCGGGTGATCAAGAAGCCGGAGCTCCGGGTGGTGTACCTGGGCATGGACCAGTGGCGGGACGAATCGCTGGACATGCCCGGCTCGAAGAAGAACCCGTTCAAGGACGTCCGCGTGCGGCGCGCGCTCTACCAGGCCATCGACGTGGAGGCGATCCGCGCCAAGGTGATGCGCGGGATGGCCGCTCCCACCGGGTTGACCATCCCCGAGCTCACCGAGGGCTACGACGCGAAGCTGCGGGAGCGCTACCCCTACGACCCGGCCGCTTCCCGCAAGCTGCTCGCCGAGGCCGGGTACCCGGACGGCTTCCCGGTGACGCTCGACTGCCCCAACGACCGGTACATCAACGACGAGGCCATCTGTCAGTCGCTGGTGCCGATGCTCGCCCGGGTGGGCGTCAAGGCGACGCTCAATGCCCAGACCAAGTCGAAGCACTTCGACAAGATCCTCCGGAAGTCGAACAACAACACCAGCTTCTTCCTCCTGGGCTTCAGTCCCGAGACCGCCGACGCGATGGCCACCTTCGTCCCCACCATGACCATGAAGGGCGAGGGCGCCGGCGCCTGGAACGCAGGGCGCTACAGCAATCCCAAGGTCGAGGAGCTGGTGGAGCAGATCAAGGTGGAGATGAGCCCCGAGAAGCGCCGGGGGCTGATGTCCGAGGTGCTCCGGATCCACAAGGAGGACTTCGGGCACCTCCCGCTCCACGAGCAGCTGATCATCTGGGGCGTCCGCGACGGGGTGGAGGTGACCCCGGACGCGCGCGACCGCGTGCAGCTCCGCTACGTGAAGATGCGCCAGTGATCGCCGGGGTCCTCACCCGCCTGCTCCAGGGGCTGGGCGTGATGCTGGTGGTGGGCCTGCTCGCCTTCGCGGTGTCCACCAAGCTCGGCGACCCGGTGAACAACATGCTGGGGCAGAACGCCACCATCGAGGAGCGGGAGGCGATGCGGCGGGAGCTCGGGCTGGACCAGCCCTTCGCCGTGCAGTACGGCCGGTACCTGGGGCGGGTGGTCCGCGGGCAGCTCGGCGTCTCCTACCGGCTGGGCGTTCCGGTGGGTGAGCTGCTGGTGGAACGCCTCCCGGCGAGCGTCGAGCTGTCGGGGATGGCGATGCTCCTCACCCTGGTGCTGGGCGTGCCGCTGGGGATCTACACCGCCATCCGGCGCGGCTCGCTTCTGAGCAAGATCATCCTCGGCGCCTCGCTCGCCGGGCTCTCGGTGCCCACCTTCCTCACCGGGCTGCTCCTGATCTTCCTCTTCGCCGTCCAGCTCCAGTGGCTCCCCTCGTCCGGGCGGGGAGAGGTGGTTTCCATCGGGCCGTGGACCACGGGGCTCCTGACCGCGAGCGGGCTTCGTTCGCTCCTCCTGCCCGCCATCACCCTCGCCCTCTTCTCGCTGGCGCTCCTGCTCCGGCTGGTCCGCGGTGAGCTGCTCGACGTGCTTCACTCCGACCACGTGCGCTTCGCGCGGGCACGGGGCCTGCCCGAGCGTTCCATCAACTTCCGCCACGGGCTCCGGAACGCGCTGCTCCCCGTCGTCACGGTGGCCGCGCTCCAGCTGGGCAATCTCCTCGCCTTCTCGGTGGT
Organism: Myxococcaceae bacterium; assembly: GCA_035646995.1. Taxonomy (GTDB): domain Bacteria; phylum Myxococcota; class Myxococcia; order Myxococcales; family Myxococcaceae; genus RPRB01. The sequence goes on along the minus strand of DASROG010000456.1, from coordinate 18,414 downwards.
GACCGAGACGGTGTTCCAGTGGCCGGGGATGGGGCTGCTCTTCCTTCAGGCCGTCCAGTTCGTCGACGTGCCGGTGATCTCCAGCTACCTGCTGCTGGCGGCGGTGGCCTTCGTGCTGATCAACCTGGTGGTCGACGTGAGCTACCTGGTGCTGGACCCGCGGGTCCGGTCGACGGTGGGCGGCCGCTGAGGGCCACCGGATGAGACTGGTCCGGGGCCTCCTGGAGGGGACGCGACGGGGCACCCGAGTGGCGCTCCTCGTCGTCGCCGCGTACGTGGTCCTCGCGGCCGGCGCCCGCTGGGTCGCTCCGCAGCCGGTGCAGGATCTCCGGTCACTGGATCTCATGAACTCCTCGCTGCCGCCGGCCTGGGACGCCGACGGACGGCGGGAATTCCTGCTCGGCACCGACGAGCAGGGGCGGGACGTGCTCTCCGGGGCGCTGTTCGGGCTCCGGCTCTCGATGGGCGTGGGCTTCGCCGCGGTCGCGCTGGCGATGCTGATCGGCCTCGCCGCCGGCCTGCTGAGCGGATACCGGGGCGGCTGGCTGGATGCGTTCCTCATGCGCATCGCCGATGCGCAGCTGACGTTTCCGGCCATCCTGGTGGCGATGCTGCTCGACGGCGTGGCGCGGAGCGTGCTGCCGCGCTCGGTGCACGAGACGCTGGGCATCCCGGTGGTCATCGGCGCGATTGCCCTCGCGCAGTGGGTGCCCTTTGCCCGGGCGGCCCGGGTGGGCACGCTGGTCGAGCGGGAGAAGGGGTACGTGCAGGCGGCGCAGGTGATGGCGCGGCCGGGATGGTCCATCCTGCTCGGGCACGTGCTGCCCAACGTGCTCGGGCCCATCGTGGTCATCGCCACCATCGGGCTGGGGAACGCCATCCTCACCGAGGCCACGCTGTCCTTCCTGGGGGTGGGCATCCCGCCGACGTCGCCCTCTCTGGGGACGCTGGTCCGCAACGGGAGCGCCTACCTGCCCTCGGGGGCGTGGTGGATGGTGGTGTTCCCGGGTCTGGCGCTCGCCGGCCTGGTGCTGGCGGTGAACGTGGCCGGGGACGGGCTCCGGGACGGGCTGGACCCGAAGCAGCGGAGCGCGGTGTCGTGAGCGTCGCGCTGGATGGGCTGAACGTCTCGCTGCGGAGGGGCGGCGCCGACGTCCCGCTGGTGCAGGACGTGTCGTTCCGGATCGAGCCGGGCCGGGTGCTCGGGCTGGTGGGCGAATCAGGGGCCGGGAAGTCCCTGACGGCCTTGGCGCTGATCGGCCTGGTCTCGCCACCGGTCCGCATCACCGGCGGGCGGTTGAGCGTGCGCGGGCGGGCGGTGACCCTGGAGGACGCCCGGGCGGTCCGTCCGCTGCGGGGGAAGGCGGTCGGATTCGTGCCCCAGGACCCGTTCACCAGCCTGGACCCGCTCTTTCCGGTGGGCGACCAGCTGGTGGAGACGCTCCGGGCGCATCTGCCACTGGACCGGGCGGCGGCGCGCGATCGGGCCCTCCGCCTGCTGGCCGACGTGGGTCTCCCCTCGCCCGCCGAGCGCTTCGAGCACTATCCCCACCAGCTCTCCGGGGGCATGCGGCAGCGGGTGGCGATCGCTCTGGCGCTGTGCGCCGAGCCCCCGCTGGTGGTGGCCGACGAGTGCACCACGGCGCTCGACGTGTCGACGCAGGCCCAGATCGTCGCACTCCTGGCCCGGCTGGTGGAGGAGCACGGGGTGTCGGTGCTGCTCATCACCCACGACCTCGGCGTCGTGGCCGAGCTCGCGACGGAGGTGGCGATCATGTACGCGGGGCGGATCGTCGAGCGTGCGCCGGTGGAGTCGCTGCTCCGGGCGCCGCGACACCCCTACACCCGTGCGCTGCTCGAGGCCGTCCCGCGGATCGGCGCGGAGGGCGGCGGCGCGTTCCTGGCGATCCCCGGGACGATGCCGAGGCCGGGCGAGCTCCCGCCGGGCTGCGCGTTCCACCCGCGCTGCCCGTGGGCCTCCGAGCGGTGTCGGACCGAGCGACCGCCTCTCGAGCAGCGAGGAGACTCGGAGCTGGCCTGCTGGCATCCGCTCGAACCGGGCGACGTCTCGCAGACCTCGTCGGGAGGATCCCGTGCCTGACGTGCCGTTCCTGGAGCTGCGGGCGCTGACCAAGCACTTCGCGGTGCCGCGGTCGCTGCTCGCCCGGGTCGTGTCGCGCAGGCCGCCGGCCGTGGTCCGGGCGGTGGAGGCCGTGAACCTGACTCTCCGGGCCGGGGAGACGCTCGGCGTGGTCGGCGAGTCGGGCTGCGGGAAGACGACGCTCGGGCGGCTCCTGGTCGGTCTGGAGGTCCCCAGCGGGGGAGAGATCCGGCTTCGCGGGCAGCTCCTCGAGGGAGGGGCCCACCAGCGGCCGCGAACCCTTCAGCGCCGCATCCAGATGGTGTTCCAGGACCCGTACGCCTCCCTGGACCCGCGGTGGCGCGTGCGGGACATCATCACCGAGCCGGCGATGCGCGAGCTCTCCGCCGCCGCGCGGCGCGAGCGCGCGGCCCAGCTCCTGCGGCAGGTTGGCATGGCGGAGGCGGACCTGGACAAGCATCCGCATCAGTTCTCCGGAGGGCAGCGGCAGCGCGTGGCCATCGCTCGGGCGCTGTGCGCCGAGCCGGAGCTGGTCGTGTGCGACGAGCCGACGTCCGCGCTCGACGTGTCGGTGCAGGCTCAGGTGCTGAACCTCCTCAAGGAGACGCAGGCGCGGCTCGGCCTCTCGCTGGTGTTCATCAGCCACGACCTGGCGGTGGTCTCGCACGTGTCGACGGGCGTGGCGGTGATGTACCTGGGCCGGGTGGTGGAGTGGGCGCCGAGGGCGGTGCTCTTCTCCGCGCCTGCGCACCCGTACACCCGGGCGCTCCTGGAGACGATTCCGGACGTGCGGCGGCCAGGGAGGCGGAGGGCGGCGATCCCCGGCGAGGTGCCGAGCGCGCTCGCGCCGCCGCCGGGGTGCGCGTTCCATCCGCGCTGCCCACTGGCCGAGCCTCGGTGCCGGGTGGAGCGGCCCGAGCTGCGGCCGCTCGGGGACGGGAGCCTGGTGGCCTGTCACGTCGTGGGAGCGCGCGCCCCCGGCGGGTCCGGATCGAGCTGACGCTGGCGGCCTCGCCGCCTCCTCCGCGGGGCGTCGGCCCGCAGTCCTGAGACGTCGGGGCGCCGCCCTCAAGCGCGCCGACGAGTTCTCTGAGACTCCGCGCCGACGAGTTCTCTGAGACTCCGCAGGGAGCGGCCGCGAGCCCGCGACGAGTTCTCTGAGACCTTCACCAGACCTTCACCGGCCCTCAAGCCTGGCGACGAGTTCGCCCGACGAGTTCTCTGAGACCTTCACCGGGACGAGTTCGCCCGACGAGTTCTCTGAGACCTTCACCGGGACCTTCACCGGACCCCGCGACGAGTTCTCTGAGACCTTCACCAGACCTTCACCGGCCCTAAGCCTGGCGACGAGTTCGCCCGACGAGTTCTCTGAGACCTTCACCGGGACGAGTTCGCCCGACGAGTTCTCTGAGACCTTCACCGGGACCTTCACCGGACCTTCACCGGGAGACCTTCACCGGACCTTCACCGAAGACCTTCGCCGTACGCTCCGCGGTCCCGGAACTCGGAACCGTCCACGGGCGCGGCCGGTCGGTCCATGCTCCGCGACGCTGGCCGCGGGCGCGTCGAGGGCACGCGCCGAGCACGCGCCTTGCTGAGGCCTCCCCGAACGCCGGGACCACGCAGGTCGCGGCACCGGGGGGAGCCACACATGAGCCGGGTGCAGTCCGCGGGCGCCGCGACGCCCATCCATTTCTCCGTCCAGGAGCAGGAGCCGGCGGCCGCTTCGGCGCACAGCCGGCGCTTCGAGCCGGTCGACCTGGATCGCATCGAGTTCGACGACCTGCAGCCTGCAGGGGCGCCCGGACGCACCGGGACCACCAACGTCGCGACCGGCCACCTCACCTTCCACGGGGGGAAAGTGCTCCGCTCGGCGGACGTGGTGCCGGTCTACGTGGGGGCGTACTGGGAGACCCCGGGTGGCAAGCGCGACCGCGCACGAAACGACGCCGCGATGGCGGCGCTGGTGAAGGACCCGGGCCAGACAGGAATCTGGAAGGAGTACGGCAGCGGGCCGGGCACCACCTCACCCTCGAAGGTCATCGCCACGGTCAGGCATCGCGACTTCTCGAAGGAGGACGTGGAGATGCTGGTCGAGGCTCACGTCCGCGCCGGAACGTTCGACGTCTCGGATCCGGAGCGCGTCTTCACCATCGTGCTTCCGCCAGGAGCGACTCTGCGGGACGGGGAGGCCAGCTCGACGGCGGGGCTCGGCGGATTCCACGGGAACGTGACCGCGCGCGACGGGCACCCGGTCTACTACGCGGTGGTCGCCTACTCGCAGCGCACCGGAGGAAGAGTGAACGGCATCGACTTCACCGGTACGCCGATCGACAACGTCACCATCGCCGAGAGCCACGAGATCACCGAGGCGGTGACCGATCCCGACGTGGGCCTGGCGATCCAGACCGGCGACCCGCGGTACCTCGGCTGGTACGACGACACGACGCCCATCCGCCGGAGCGACGGCACGGCGGTGCTCGACGGGATGGGCCGTCCGATGCGGGGCAAGGGCGAGATCGGGGACATTCCGGTCCTCAACGCCGAGCTGGAGGGCGATTCGGCGCTGAAGAGCGTCTGGGGCCGCCGCGGGGGCTTTGCCTTCCAGACCGAGTGGAGCAACCGCGACGGGAAGGCGGAGCTCGCGCCACGGGGGTCGCGCGTGGGTGCGGAACCTCGGAGCGCCGAGGGCGGCGCGTAGAGTGGGTGGGCCAAGGACCTGGCCCACGCCCGGTCCTTGAGCTCCTCGGCACCGCCCCGACCGCAGAGGACCGGACCCTCCGCGAAGCAACCACCGACCCGTTGAGCCCGCAGCCCGCGAGCGGGCGGAGCAACTCAGCCCCGGCAACCGAGTTGCCCGTGCATGCCGAGCGCCCGGAATGGCGCGAAGCCCACAATGCTTGCTCGCGCAATTGTGTTGCCCCGTCCCCGGGCGTGGACTCCGCGCGCTTCACGCCTCGCTTCACGGAAGGGGAGACACGCATGCAGGGCTACCGGAAGCCGATCCGGCTCGCGGTGCTGTCGGTCGTGACGGCGCTGTGGGTCATCTCCGCGGAGGCGGCACCCGCCGCCGAGCCGCAGGTCATCAGCGACGATGCGCTGAAGGCCAGCTTCACCACCCTCGGCGGCGCCTCGGTGCTGCCCACGACTCGCACCGTCACCCACTGGTTCGGTCAGACACTCGACCCGACCAACGGCATCACCTACGGCTACAACATGGTCGGCGCGGACCCGTACAGCTGCTCTGGGTCTGCCTGCGACGTGACGATCGAGGTCGATATCACGCCGATCATCGTCAACGTCGGGGGGCTGACCTTCGACGGCCGGAACGTGGTGACGGCGACGCTTCAATCCCCGCAGTTCGCGACCAACGACTACGGATCCACCCCATTCGCCACGAACTCGGCCTTCGCACGAGGACCAGGTGGAGTCCTTTCTCAGGGCGACACCGGCCTGCAGCTCCAGCTGCAGGATGCGACGATGCGGGCGCAGTTCAACCGCACCGGGTCCAGCCCCTACCACCTGAGACTCCACCCCAACGTGCTACCGGCCGTGACGATCAACGTGCCGAGCAACCAGGGAACGCTGCTCCAGAGCGGACGGGGAGTCATCTTCGCCGACGTCGACATCGGCTGGTGGGCGTCGCAGATCCAGCAGCTCGAGACCAGCGCGGATCCGACGCACCTGCCGGTGTACCTGACCAGCAACGTGCTGCTCTTCGTCGGGAAGGACATCTTCAACTGCTGCGTCATCGGCTTCCACGGCGCCAGGGCGGCAGGTGGCGGTGGCGGATCGACGAACAGCAACGGCAACGCCAAGGTGCAGACCTTCGCCTGGGCTTCCTGGGTCCAGCCGGGCATCTACGCGCGTCCGAATGGCGGGCTGGACTGGGCGCTCCAGGACATCCACGCGCTCAGCCACGAGATCGCCGAGTGGGCGGACGACCCCTTCGTCAACAACACCGTCGAGCCGTGGCTGACTCCGACCGCTCCCCAGTACGGCTGCACCGGCATCCTCGAGACGGGTGACCCGGTCGTGGCCATCGGGTTCGCGATGGGCACCAACACGTTCCAGCAAGGCCCGAACCCGAACGGGTCGCAGAGCGCCGACGGGTACTACCACCCCGAGGACGAGGTGTTCCTGCCCTGGTTCATGCGCACCGCGCCCAACACCGTCTCCGAGCCCACTCAGTCGCCCTCGCCCAACATCGGTCGTTACACGTTCATGGGCGACCTGAATCCGTGCCCTGGATTCCGCCAGCCCGCGACCGGCTGCAACTAGCACGGTCAGCCGGCGACACGGCTCATCCCGTCCGGGCTCCACTCGTCGCTCCCCACGCCGTGGTGGACGAAGAAGAGCCCGGTCGGGTCGTAGCGCTTCTTCACCGCGCGCAGCCGGGCGTAGTTGTCGCCCCAGAACGCACGCTGCCATCCCTTCTCGAAGTAATTGCTCTCCGACACGTACGAGCCGGGGTCGGGAACGACCTTCCGCAGCTCGGCCATCGAAAGCCGGATGCGGCGCGCATCCTCCCGCGCCTCGTTCTCATCGGCGGCATGACCGGGGACGCCGGGGTGCACCGGACTTCCGCCACCGGCGATGATCGCCAGGGCGAACGCCCGGAGCACCGCGGGGTTGGTCGCGGTGTCTCGCGCGCCGGCGACGGCCTCCGGCGGTGAACCGGCAAGGCCCTTGTTGAAGTGGAGCGACACCGTCCAGTGCCGGGAGCCCGCATACAGCGCGGACGCGAGATCCTTCTGCCGGTCCTCGCGGAGCAGGACCTCGGGCATCCAGGTCGACTCGTAGCCGTGCCAGTAGATTCCCAGCTCGTCCTGGTTGCTGGCCCACCAGACGTTGTTCCCCGGAGCGCCCGGGCGCGGATCGGCGCGGACGTGCGCTCCCAGCTTCGCCTTCAGGAACTCGGGGTTCCAGAAGTCTCGCGCCGGGAAGCTCACCACCGCGCGCTCGGGGTCCAGCCGCACGCCGCTCCCCGGCCGCTCCCATTCGGCGAGGAACGGCCGCCAGATCTCCTCCGCCCGGACCTGGTCGAGACCCTGGAAGAGCATCCGCACCCCGAGGCGGTTCCGCGGACCGAACGAGACCTGCTCGCCCCAGTGGGGTTTGAAGAGCGCGCTCCGGTAGAAGGCGACGAAGCGCTCGATGAGCCGCCGGTACGCCGCGTCCGAGTCGGCCTGCAGCGTCAGCAGCACCGCCCCGAACGTGTCGGGGAGGGCGTGGGTGCGGAGCGTGAGCCGGGTCACCACCCCGAAGGTGCCGCCGCCTCCACCCTTCAGGGCCCAGAACAGGTCCGGATCGGTGCACGCATTCACCGTCCGGACCTTCCCGTCGGCGGTGACCACCTCCGCCTCGAGCAGACCCGCGGCCGCCATCCCGTACCGCTTGGAGAAGCTTCCGAACCCGCCGCTCTGGACGAGACCCGCCACCCCAACCGTGGCGCACCCGCCGCCCTGCACGTAACGGCCGCCACGGGTGGTCACGGCGTCGTAGGTGTGAAGCCAGAGCGCGCCCGCTCCCACGCTCACCGCCGGCAGCGGCTCCATCTTTCCGGCGCAGCCCTGCGAGACGAAGGCCTCATGGAGGACCAGGCCGTCCATGGGGTGCGTCCACACGAGCAGCGAATCCGGCGCGTTCGAGGTCCCCTGGTAGCTGTGGCCGCCGCCTTTCACCACCAGCCGCAGCCGGTGCGTGCGAGCGAAGCTCACCGCCGCCGCGACGTCCTCGGCAGTCCGAGCGGAGACCACGTACGCGCTGGGGCTGGAGCGCCAGGCACCTGCCCATCCGGTGCTCTGGGTGGCCCACGCCTGGTCTCCGACGAAGTATGGATTCTCGAGCTGCTTCAGGAGCTCGGGGGAAGCCTGGCCCGTGGCGAAGGGAGAGTCGACCCGGCCGAGGCGACCCTGCACTCGCTCGCCGAGTGCGTTCCACGCGGCCTGGTCGGGCCAGGCGGGGTCTCCAGGACGCACCCGGCGCAGGGTCGAGGTTGCCGCCCACCCGCGCGGCCGGGACAGCCCGAGCGCCGCGCCCCGGGCCAGCATCTCGAGGAAGCGCCGACGTCTCATCCGGTCCCTCGGCTTCGGTGAGAGCTCATCGCGGGCGGTCAGGGGCGAGTCGTCACCAGCGGTGGTAGGCGGGATGCCCCGGCTTCACCGCCACGAACGTTCCGCGGCAGGTGGCGGTCACCTTACCCTCCGCGGTGAGGGTCGCCTCGACCGTCGCCCGGTCTCCCTGGATGTCCACCGCCCTGGCCCAGAGGGTCAGCTCCAGGCCCATCGGCGTCGGTCGCTTCAGGGTCACCGCGAAATCGGAGGTCACCGTGCACGGCGGCGACTGGAGCCCCTGCTCCTTCATCAGCGCCACCGTCGCCGCCCAGTTCGAGTGACAGTCCAGGAGCGCGCCCACGATGCCCCCGTTCAGCACCCCGGGGAACGCCTGGTGGTGCTCCTCGGGGCGCCAGCGAGCGACGAGGTGGTCGCCCTCCTCGAAGCTCCGGATCCGCAGCCCCTTGGGGTTGCTGGGACCACAACCGAAGCAGGCGTTGTGGGGGGCGAACCGCTCCTGGACGCTCGGACCTTCCATGGGGGCGCACCCTACTCCCGCGGAAAGGGCTTCGGCGTCTCGCGAGCTGGCCTGCTCAGCGCGGTAAGTGCCCCATCTTCTTCAAGGTTGTCCGTTGACGCGCCCCCCGGCGGCCAGTAGAACCCGCGGCGCCGCTCGGCACCCTTCCACGCCGTCCCGGAAAGGCCGTCCCGACCCCCGTGAGCCTCCGCGCCCTGACGCTCGTGCAGGAGAAGTACCCCGACGCCTTCGTCGAGCAATACACCGACCGCACCGGGGGCGCGTGGGGCGTGCTCAAGCCCGAGTCGCTCCGGCAGGTGCTCGCCCACGTCAAGGACGACCCGCAGCTCGACTTCAAGCTCTTCCTCTCCATCGACGCGGTCGACCGGTTGCAGCTCCCGGACAACGACCCGCGGTTCGAGGTCGTGTACTTCCTCTACTCGGTCAGCCACCGCGAGCACCTTCGACTCAAGGTCCGGGTGTCCGAGGCCACTCCGGAGGTGCCGAGCGTCACCTCCATCTTCCAGGGCGCCAACTGGTGGGAGCGGTTCGTCTGGGACTTCTACGGCATCCGCTTCTCCGGGCACCCGGATCTGCGCCGCATCCTCATGTACGAGGAGTTCAAGGGGCACCCGCTGCGCAAGGACTACCCGCTCCGTGAGCGACAGCCGCTCATCCCCGAGCGCCCCATCCGCGACATCTTCCGCGGCCCGGGGACCTCGGGCACCGCCTGACCCACGACATGGCCCACGCCGACGAACGAGAGATCGAGGAGCTGCCGCCGGACGAGGACTCCGAGCTCGAGGCGCACCTCCAGACCAAGCGGATGCTGATCAACCTCGGGCCGTCGCATCCGGCGATGCACGGCACCGTGCGAATGAAGGTCGAGCTCGAGGGCGAGATCATCGTCCGGGCCGACCCGGAGATCGGCTTCCTCCACCGCGGGTTCCAGAAGAGCTGCGAGAACGTCACCTGGAACCAGTGCCTGCCCTACACCGATCGCCTGAACTACGTGTCGGCGATCATGAACAACCTCGGGTTCCTCAACGCGGTGGAGAAGCTCGTCGGCCTGGAGATCCCGGAGCGGGCCCAGTACATCCGCGTCGCCGCCTCCGAGCTGCACCGGATGCACGACCACCTCACCTGCGTCGGCGCCATCGGCCTCGAGCTGGGCGGCTTCTCCGCCTTCCTCTACGCCATCGAGGGCCGTGAGCTGATCATGGACCGGGTGAGCGAGCTGACCGGCGCGCGGCTCACCACCACCTTCGGTCGCGTCGGTGGGCTGAACCGGGATCTGCCCGAGGGGTGGGTCGACCGGGTCCACAAGACCCTGGACAAGATCCACGAGCTGCTCGGAGAGGTGGACGGCCTCCTCACCAACAACCGCATCTTCGTGGACCGGATGCGCGGGACGGGCATCATCACCGCGCAGGACGCGCTGGACTTCGGGTTCACCGGCCCGTGCCTGCGGGCCAACGGCATCAAGTACGACGTCCGCAAGGCGAGCCCCTACTGGGTCTACGACCGGATGGACTTCGACGTGCCCATCGGCGAGAACGGTGACAACTACGACCGCTACCTCATGCGGATGGAGGAGCTGAAGCAGTCGGAGAAGATCGTCCGCCAGGCCCTGCGCGAGGCTCCCCCGGGACCGATCATCGTCGACGACTGGCGCATCGCGCTTCCGCCCAAGGCCGAGGTGTATGGGACCATCGAGGGCGTGATCTCCCACTTCAAGCTGGTCATGGAGGGCGTCCCGGTGCCGCCGGGCGAGGTCTACGACTGCACCGAGGCGGCCAATGGCGAGCTGGGCTGGTATTTGGTGAGCGACGGCTCGGGCCGGCCCTACAAGGTCCACGTCCGCGCGCCGGGCTTCGCGATTCTCTCCGGCGTCCCCCGGATGATCGAGGGGAGGATGCTGGCCGACGTGATTCCGACGTTCGACACCATCAACATGATCGGCGGCGAGGTGGAGCAGTGAGCGAGAGCGACGGCAAGAAGCCCACCGGGGACGCGCAGCCGCCGCCGCCCGGCGCGCCGACCGTGCACCCGGCCGCGCAGACCGGACCGAGCCCGAGCAACCCCCCACCCTCGCCCACCGCGAGCGGCCCCCGCGCGGGCATCGAGCACCAGCCGCCCGCGGCGAAGCCGCCGCAGCCGCTCCCCACACCCGGCGGCAAGCCCGCGCCGAAGCACCCCGGCTTCGTCACCGTGACCGTGGACGGCAAGGAGCTCGTCGCCAAGCCCGGCGAGAACATGGTCGACGCGGCGAAGAAGGTCGGCTCGGACATCCCTTACTACTGCTACCACCCGCGTCTCTCCATCGCCGCCAACTGCCGCATGTGCCTGGTGGAGGTGAGCAACTCCCCCAAGCTGGTGCCGGCCTGCCAGACCCCGATGGCGGAGGGGATGGTCATCCACACCAGGAACCCGCGCGTCCAGGAGAGCCAGCGCGCGGTGATGGAGTTCCTGCTCCTCAATCACCCGGTGGACTGCTCCATCTGCGACCAGGCCGGGGAGTGCAAGCTCCAGGACTACTACCAGCGTCACGACTACCGCTCCTCGCGGCTCGAGGGCGAGAAGGTCCTGAGAGGCAAGCGCAAGGTGCTCGGACCCACGGTGGTGCTGGACCAGGAGCGATGTGTCCAGTGCACGCGCTGCGTCCGGTTCATGGCCGAGGTGGCGAGGGAGCCGCAGCTCGGGATGTTTGGCCGGGGCAGCGCCGAGTACATCGACACCTTCCCGGGCAAGCAGCTGGACAGCAACTATTCGGGGAACACGGTCGACATTTGCCCTGTGGGCGCGCTGCTCAACCGCGACTTCCGCTTCCGCGCCCGGAGCTGGTTCCTGTCCGCGGCGCCCAGCGTCTGCACCGGCTGCTCGCGGGGATGCAGCACCTTCGTCGACTTCATGGGCGAGGACACCTACCGGTACCGCCCCCGGGAGAACGAGCGGATCAACAAGAGCTGGATGTGCGACCAGGGCCGGCTCTCGTACAAGTACGTGAACCAGCATCGGATCGCGGCGGCGATGGTCGGCCGCGCCGAGGACCGGCGCGAGGCCACCGTCCAGGAAGCGCTCAAGTCCGTGGCGGAGCAGTTCAAGGCCCTCGCCGGAACTGAGGGGCTGGCGGTGCTCGCCTCGCCTCTGGCATCGAACGAGGACCTGCTCGCGACGCTGGCCTTCGCCCGGGATGCGCTCGGCCTCCGCTCGGTCTACGTGAGTGGCCGGCCGGAGGGCGCCGGAGACCACTACCTGATGACCCCGGACAAGAACCCGAACCGCCGGGGTCTCGAGTGGGTGGCCCGGGGTCTGGACCTCTCGCTGAAGCCCTTCTCCGAGCTCGGGCAGGCAATCAACGCGGGGCGGGTCAAGGCGCTCTATGCCATCGGCGGCGAGGTGCCGGTGGATCCGTCGCTGGTCGCGCACGGGTTCGCACGGCTGGAGTACCTCGTGCTCCAGGCCTCGAACGAGTCGGCCATCACCGCGCAAGCGCACGTGCTCCTGCCCTCGGCGGTGCACGTCGAGGACGAGGGGACGTTCACCAATCTCGACGGCATCACCCAGCGGTTCCGCCGCGCGTACCCGCCGAGCGCCGACGTCCGGCCCCACTGGGCGTGGGCGGTGCAGCTCGCCCAGGAGTTCGGGTTCCCCTGGATGCATACCAGCGCCCGGGACGTGTTCCGCGAGTGGGGTCCGCGGGTGGCCGAGCTCGCCAGCTTTGACTGGGACGGGGCCGCGCCGCCGCTGAAGGTCACCCGGGGGCTCAATCCGCTCCCCACCGGCGCGGACGGACGGCCGCCGGGGTACCGTGAGTTCGGCCCGCCACGGGTCCGGGGAATCTGACCGCCATGAAAGCCCTCCAGGTCGTCATCGCGATCGGCGTCATCTTCGGGATCATCTTCGGGCTGAGCGCGGCGAGCTACTGGCTCGGCGCGTGGATCGAGTCGGGGTTCTATCTTCCCTTCGGCATCGGCCCGCTGGTGAAAGCCGGGCTGCCGGGCTGGGCGTGGGTGAGCAATCTTCTCATCCTCGTGCTGGTCTTCGTGATGGTCATCGCGACGTTCCTCACGCTCGCCGAGCGAAAATGGAGCGCGATGATGCAGGACCGGATCGGCCCGAACCGCGCGACCATCGAGGTTCCGGGCCTCCGCGGCCGCTCGCTCGGCGGTGTGTTCCACATCGCGACCGATGCGTTGAAGATGCTGACCAAGGAGGACTTCCGGCCGAAGAACGCCGACCCCCTCCTCTTCAACCTCGGCCCGATCCTGGCGTTCGCTCCCGTGCTCGCGCTCTTCGCGGTCGTCCCGGTCGGACCGCAGGTCACGGTCAATCGCTTCGACGCGGTCCATCGAATCGGCCTTCAGGTCGCGAACCCGGACTTCGGAATGTTGTGGATCTTCGCCATCGCCTCGCTCGCGGTCTACGGGACCTCGCTGGCGGGCTGGGCCAGCAACAACAAGTTCGCGCTGCTCGGTGGGGTCCGCGCCGCCTCGCAGATGATTTCCTACGAGGTCGCCCTGGGACTCGGTCTCGTCGGGGCGATGATGGCGTTCTCGACCGTCCGCCTGCCTGATCTGATCCAGGGGCAGACCGTCCAGCTCTGGGGCGGCTCGGTCCACCTGGGGTCGACCGGGCCGCTGGCGTTCGGCATCCCCGCGTGGGGCATCTTCCTGCAGCCGGTCGGCTTCATCATCTTCTTCGCCGCGGCCTTTGCCGAGACAAAGCGCGCGCCCTTCGACGTGCCCGAGGGCGAGAGCGAGATCATCGGCTACTTCGTGGAGTACTCGGGGATGAAGTTCGGCCTGTTCATGATCAGTGAATTCGCCGAGGTGGTCATCCTCGCCGCCGTCACGACCGCGATCTTCCTCGGTGGCTGGCACATCGGGTTTGCCGGGGATGCGTGGCTCACCCGAAATCTCGCTGGATCGCCCATCGTCCTGGGCGCGGTGTACGCGACCATCTTCTGGGTCAAGGTCCTGGTCCTCTGCTACATCCAGCTGGCGATCCGCTGGACCTTCCCTCGCTTCCGCTACGATCAGATCCAGACCCTGGGCTGGAAAATCCTCCTCCCGCAGGCGCTGGCGAACGTCTTCATCACCGGGGCGCTGATCCTCCTCGACCCCTCGCTGCGCTGGCTGGCGATCGTGGGCTTCGTGGAGATCGGCTTCGTGCTCGCCCTGGCGCTGCGCCGGAAGGACCAGGAGGTTGGCCACGGCGCCGACGACGCCCATCTTCCCGCCGACGCGCACGGGCACGCCCCACCCGCGGCTCTGCCCGGCCCCGCTGCCGCCTCGCACCACTGACGCCCCGGACCCATCGAATGGCCTACAAGGCGACCAAGAATCTTACCGGCGACCTCCGCGAGCGGCTGTACCTGCCGGAGCTGCTCCGCGGCCTGGCGATCACCACCCGCCACTTCCTGCGGAACCTCTTCAATCCTCGCGACACCAACGTCGAGGTGGTGGACCGCAAGGGACCGAACCTGGTCTCCACGGTCAGCTACCCCGAGGAGAAGACGCCCTATCCGCCGGGCTACCGCGGCCTCCACCGGCTGGTGCCCCGCGAGGACGGCAAGCCTCGCTGCGTCGCCTGCTACATGTGCGCCACCATCTGCCCGGCGCAGTGCATCTACATCGAGGCCGGCGAGTACGAAACGAGCGACCCCGCGAGCGAGAGCCGGGTCATCGAGAAGTACCCAACCCAGTTCGTCATCGACGAGCTCCGGTGCATCGTCTGCGGCCTGTGCGTGGACGCCTGCCCCAAGGACGCGATCCGGATGGACACCGGGCTGCACACGCCCTCCGAGTACAACCGCCTGGGCTTCGTTTGGGACATTCCCAAGCTGCTCCAGGGCCCCGCGGTGAGCCACCCCTCGGACCCGTGGAACAAGCGCGCCTCGTCCGCGCCGCCGCCGCACCAGCATCGCGAGCCGCACATCCGCATTGGCGAGGGCCTCGTCCCGTTGAAGCTGCCGAGCGGCGAACCCCACAAGCGCACCGAGGTGACGGATCAACCGATCCCCGTCACCCGCTTCCTGAAGGAATAGGAAACGAGGCGACAGGCGGGTGAAGCACCCCGAGCCCCGGGGCCGGCCGGATGCTCGCTAGCCGGCGCGCGCGGCCGGGCCGCCGGAAGCGAGCTGGTCGCGCACCTCCGCCAGCATCGTGTAGCTGCGCAGGCGCGCGATGTGGTCGTGGATCTGCGTCGAGACGATGAGCTCGTCAGGGGCGGTTCGGACGAGGAAGCCCTCCAGCCCGTGGCGCACCGTTTCCGGCGCTCCGACGAAGGCGCAGGAGAGGGCCTCGTCGAGCAGCTCCCGCTCGACGGGGGTGAGGCTCTCCTCGAAGCCCTTCCGGGGCGGCGGGAGGCGACCGGCGCGATTGCTCCGGAGGTTCAGGAAGGCCTGCTGGAGGGACGAGAAATGGAAGCGCGCCTCCTCGTCGGTCGGGGCAACGACGACTGTCGAGCCGACCATGACCCGGGGCGCCGCGAACCACTGAGAGGGCTTGAACTTGCTGCGATAGACGGCGACCGCCTCCATCAGCTGCGCCGGAGCGAAGTGCGAGGCGAAGGCGAACGGCAGACCGAGCGTGGCGGCGAGCGAGGCGCCGGAGAGGCTCGAGCCGAGGATCCACACCGGGACCTCGGTCCCCTCGCCGGGGATCGCGTGCACGCGCTGACCGGGGCGCGGCGTTCCGAGATAGGCCAGCAGCTCGACCACGTCCTGGGGGAACTGGTCGGAGTCGGCGCTCAGGTTGCGGCGCAGGGCGTAGGCGGTCCGGGGATCGGTGCCGGGCGCCCGGCCGAGCCCCAGGTCGATGCGGCCGGGGAAGAGCGTGCCGAGGGTGCCGAACTGCTCGGCGATGACCAGCGGCGCGTGGTTGGGAAGCATGATGCCCCCCGCTCCCACCCGGATGCGCGACGTCCCTGCGGCCACGTGGGCGATGACGACGGACGTCGCCGAGCTGGCGATGCCGGGCATGTTGTGGTGCTCGGCGAGCCAGTAGCGTTCGTATCCGAGCCGCTCGGCGTGCCGGGCCAGCCCCAGCGAGTTCCGGAACGTCTGCGCCGCATCACCGCCTTCGCAGATCGGCGCGAGGTCGAGGACCGAGAAGGGCGTGGCTGCGACCGACACGCCGGGGTCCTAACCGCGGCGGCGGACCGATGCCAGGGCCGCTAGCGCTGCCGGCCACAGGGGTGCCAGAGGTAGACCTGCTCCACCCCATCGAGGACGAGGGAGCGCCGCTCGAGCAGGAGCGGAGTGACCAGCCCCGGGTCGTCGATCGAGAGATGCTGCTCCGCCACGCCGACACCGCAGTCAGGCCAGGCGCAAGGAAGCATCCGGTCCAGCGAGCCCGGGTGGTGCTGCCGCCGGTGGGCGCACGCTCCGGCGCTGCTCGTCAGGTCCAGCGGCAAGGGCATCACGAGCAAGTCTCCCTCCACCGATACGGAGGTCCGCCGCAGCCGGCGCCCTCTCGATCGAACTGCACGACCCGCGCGGGAGCGATGGAGGAGCGCTGCTCGATTCTCACCTGGATGGAGCTTCGGGCCGTGCCTTCCGAGCACCCAGGCCAGGCGCACAGCACCAGCGCTCCGGGGTTCAGCGGCCAGACCTGTCGCAGATGCCCGCAGCGCAGTCCGTTGCGCCAGCCGGTGCATCGGTGGTTCCGACCGTAGGGCATGGAGACTCCCGACCTCGAGTTGCCTGGAGAGGCCAGGTCGGGAAGTCCTCTCACCCGTATAGCACGCTCTTCGCGCGCGGACCGGCGTCCGGCAGGAGAGATGACCTCCTCGCGCTCGGCGGCAGCCGCGACCACAGCCAGCGGCTGTGATGTCCGAACCGCTCCTCGCCGAAGGCGACGAGCCCCAGGGCGGCGAGCTCCTCGAGCAGCCCACGAACCTGTGCCGTGGGCATCCCGGTGGTCCGGGCCAGCTCGAGGATGGTCTGCCCAGCGTCGGAGAGCTCGTGCAGCAGCCGGTGCACGCGCCGAGCCTTCTGGCGGCGTTCCTCGGCATCCTGCAACTCCCGCATCCGCTGCGGACCGACGCACTCGACGCACTCGTCCGTCTCCACCAGACGGGCGACGGAGCGATGACGCAAGCAGTTGTGGCCCTGATAGACCAGCGGGAACGTCGAGCGGTTCACGGGGTGTGCCGTCCGCCGGGCCGAGAGACATCTCCCCAGTCGGACGCGAGCCACCCTTTCACCTCCCGACGGGAAGCACAAGGGGCGCATCTCAGCTCGCCTCGAGGGCTTGCACGAGCTGAAGGTGAACACCCGCCCACGTGGGCGATGGTGGTCATCGAAAGGAAGGCGAACAGCTGGGCCTTCGTGGTCCCCGTCTCGTCGCGCATGACTGCCAGGGTCGACCGCTCAGCTCGTCCTCCGGGTCGCCCCGAATAGGCCGGCGAGGACCAGGTCTTGCGGCCGCGCAGAACGATGGGTACCCGCGCGGGACGGCCCGACTGATGCGGCCCTCGTGATGCGCGAGATCCCACCCGGCGTGGAGCACGAGCGCGGCGGTCAGGAGCCAGGGAGCCGAGGAGGCGCCGAACATCGCGAGCAGCAGCATCACCACGCCGCCGGTGGCCTCGACGAGCGCCGGCCGGGTGCCCGAGGCGGGGACGCCGGGAACGCTCGTGCAACCCCGTAGGTCACGACACCGAGGACGACTCCTACCCGCAGTTCGCGCCAGCGGAGACGAGCGTGCTCACGTCGCGCCGAGCGCCCGGGCGAGGTGGAAGGTCACCACCGCACCCACGTAGGCGATGCTGGTCATCGAGACGAAGGCGAACAGCGGCGCCTTCGCGCTCCCCGTCTCCTTTCGCATGACCACCAGGGTCGACGCGCACTGGAGCGAGGTGGCGTAGAAGACGAGCAGCGCGAGGGCAGAGGCCAGGCCCATTCCGCCGAGCTGGAGCGCGCCGGAGAGCTGGGTGAGATGCTCGCCCGCGTCCGCCAGCCCGTTGAGCGTCCCCATCGTCCCCACGAACACCTCGCGGGCGACGAAGGAGCTGACGATGCCAACCGCCGACTTCCAGTCCGCCCCCATGGGACGGAAGACCGGCTCCAGCAGGTGCCCCAGGGCCGCGAGCCAGGACTGCTCGAGGTGCCCCGAGCCGTGCGGGAAGTAGCCCAGGGCCCAGACGACGACCACCACCCCGAAGATGACCGGCGCGGCGCGGCGGACGAAGCTCCAGGAACGGGACGCCGCGGCGACGACGATCGGCTTCACGCCGGGTACCCGGTACGGGGGCAGCTCGACGACGAACGGTGCGTCGCCGAGCCGGCCTTGGATCCTGCGGCGAGTGAGCCGATCCAGCACCGCCGCGGCGAGCAGCGCATTGATGATGCCGAAGACGTACACCCCGGCGAACACCACTCCCTGCAGCCCGATGAGCCCCTTCACCAGGCTCACCGCGGGGACGAAGCCGCCGATGAGGAGCGCATAGATGGGAAGTCGGGCCGAGCAGGAGGTCAAGGGGATGACCATCACCGTGATCAGCCGGCGGCGGGGAGACTCGATGGTCCGCGCGGCCATCATCGCCGGGATCGCGCAGGCGTGACCGGAGAGGAGCGGGAGGAAGCTCCGCCCCGAGAGCCCGAACCAGCCGAGCGGCCGATGGAGCAGCACCGCGGCCCGGGCCAGGTACCCGGAGTCCTCGAGCGCGCCGATGACCAGGAAGAGGATGAAGATCTGCGGGACGAAGGTGAGGAACGCGCCGATGCCGGCGAA
>DASROG010000455.1:0-12390 GCA_035646995.1 Myxococcaceae bacterium | reverse complement strand
CCAAGGTCGACCGGATGAGCATGGCGAACTCGCTCGAGGCCCGGGTGCCGCTGCTCGACCACCGTCTGGTCGAGTTCGCGTGTGGTCTCCCGGTCGACCTGCGGGTGCGTGACGGCAGCGGCAAGTACCTGCTGAAGCGGGCCCTGCGCGGACGCATCCCCGACGAGCTCCTCACCCGGCCCAAGCAAGGCTTCGGCGTGCCGCTGGAGGCCTGGTTCTCGGGCAGCATCCGGGGCTTCTTCCGGGACCAGCTCGGGGACGGCACGCGGCTGGAGGGGCTCGGGATCGCCCGGAACGAGGTCGGGCGCCTCCAGGGGCTGTTCGAGCGGACCGGGCGGCGCGACTACTGCGACCGGCTCTGGGCGCTGGTCGTTCTCGATCGCTCGGTGCAGCGCCTCTTCGGGGTCAACGGATGAGCGCGGCGCGCCCCCCCGTCCTGCTGATGGGCGACACCCTGAACTTCGGCGGAACCGAGGGCCAGTTCGTGGAGGTCGCGTGCGGCCTGGACCGGACGCGCTGGGATCTGGACGTCGCGTGCATCCGGGCGGAGGGCCCGCTCCGGACGAAGCTCGAGACGGCCGGCGTCCAGGCGTGGAGCTGCGGCCGGGGCTCGTTCAAGTCTCCCCGTCTGCTGGGGGCGATCCGCGCGCTGTCGAGCCGGCTGCGCGCCCGCAAGGTCCGGATCGTCCACTCCTTCGACTTCTACAGCAACGTGCTGGGGGTTCCCGCCGCGCGCATGGCCGGGGTTCCCGTCGTCATCGCGAGCCAGCGGGACCTGGGCAACCTCCGCCCGCCGCTCCAGCAGCGCCTGCAGCGCGCCATGCTCTCCCTGGCCACGCACGTGCTGGTGAACTCTCGCGCGATCGCGGACCGGCTCGCCGGCTCGCGAGCGGCCCGGTCGGGGCATCTCTCGGTCATTCACAACGGCGTGGACCTGTCGCGATTCGGCCCTCCGCCCGCGTCCGTGCGGAGAGAGCCCGGCATCACGGTGACCGTCCTGGCGAACCTTCGGCCCGAGAAGGGGATCCTGCAGATCGTCGAGGCCGCCGCCGCGGTCAGGCAGGCTTCCCCGGAGACCCGGGTGGACATATGGGGCGAGGGGCCTCTCCGGGGTGAGGCGGAAGCGCGTATTCGATCCCTCGGGCTGTCGGAGTGCGTGAGGCTCCGCGGCTCGACCCGGACGCCGGAGGACGTGCTGAGGCGCAGCGACATCTTCGTGCTCCCGTCGCTGAGCGAGGCCTCGTCCAACGTGCTCCTGGAGGCCATGGCCACCGGCCTGCCGGTGGTGGCGACGCGCATTGGCGGCACTCCCGCGCTGGTCGGCGACGCGGCGGTCCTCGTGCCCCCCGGCGATCCCGCCGCGCTGGCCGCCGCCCTTCTGGATCTCGCCGGGAACCCGGCCCTCGCGACCCGGCTCGGGGCCGCCGCGCGGAGCCGCGCTCTCGCCGAGTTCGGCATGGACCGCATGCTGGAGCGGGTCGACACGCTGTATCGCGGCCTCCTGGGAGCCGACCACACCTCGCGCCTCGGCGCGCCGATGATGTCGCGGCCATGACCGGGCCGCGGGTGGTCGTCGCCGGATACTACCCTCCCCCGTTCGCGGGCGAGCCCATCCACGTGAAGCAGCTCGCGGGCTTCCTGCGGACCCGGGGCCTGCAAGCGCAGGTCCTGAATCTCAACCGCCACGCTCCGCCGAGCCCGGAGTACCTCTGGGGCTCGACGCCCTGGAAGCTGATCCGGATGCTGTTCGCGCTCTCGGACCGGCGGACGATCCTGCACCTCCACACCAACGGCCACAACTGGAAGAGCTGGGTCATGATCCTCACCGCGGCGCTCGCGGCCCGGCTCAAGAAGACGCGAGTGCTCCTGACCATCCACTCCGGGCTCTTCCCGGGCTACACGAGGACGTTCGGCCCGGTGTCCCGCCGCCTGGCGAGGTGGATCCTCGGCTCCTTCTGCCGGGTGATCGGCGTCAACTCCGAGATCGGCCGGGCGATGCGGGACCTCGGCGTGAGCGACGCCGACCTCGCGGTCATTCCCGCCTTCCTGGGCGTGCCGGACGGCGGCGCGGTCGACGGGGCGGATCGGGCCCTCGTGGACGGCAGCCGGCCGCTCGTGGTGGTGGTGGGCGGCGGCGACAAGGATCCCGAGATGGGGCTGCCCATCGTGATCGCGGCCCTTCCGAGGCTCGTCGAGCGCTTCCCGGGGCTGCGCGCGGTGTTCATCGGCTGGCAGGTCGGACCGAAAACCCGGCCGCTCATCGCGGCGCATAACCTCGGCCAGCACGCGACCTGCGTCGGCGAGATCCCCCACGAGCGATGCCTCGGGCTCCTGCAGGAAGCCGACGCGGTGGTTCGCTCCACCTTTGCGGACGGGGACGCGATCACGGTGCGGGAAGCGCTCGATCTGGGCGTCCCGGTGGTGGCCAGCGACACCGACTTCCGCCCGGCCGGCGTCGTGCTGTTTCGAAAGGGGGACGCGGCGGACCTGCTCGAGAAGCTCACGGAAGTTCTCGGGGGCCCGCGGGACCGGCTGGGCCGTCCGGCGGACGCGAGCCAGCCCGGTCGCGAGCTCTGGGGAATCTACCGCGAGGTGGGCTCGATCGCATGAAGCTCGCGCGATTGCTCAACATGCGGCCGGCCGAGCTCATGGTCCGCAGCCGGCAGGAGCTGTCGAAGTGGACGGAGCGCACCTTCCGCGCACCGCAGGCTTCCTCGATTCCGCTGCGTCGATTGACCCCTCTGGCCGCGCAGCGGTTCTTCCCGGGGGCGCTGGACGACCTCTCGCCCGGGATGATCACGCAGCGGATGCCCGAGGCCCGGTACCGGGTGCTCGACACCGCCCAGACGCTTCTGGACGGCCGCTTCGATCTCCTCGGCTACCGGGGCCTGCGTTTCGGGGCGCCCCTGGACTGGCACCTGGACCCGGTCAACGGGCTGAGGGCACCTCTCACCCACTGGAGCCGTTTGGATCCTCTCGACGCTTCGATCGTCGGCGACAGCAAGGTGATCTGGGAGCTCAATCGACACCAGTGGCTGGTGCGACTCGCTCAGGCGTACCGCTTCACGGGCGAGGAACGGTACGCGACCGCCGTCGCGCGGCACCTCGAAGACTGGCTCGAGGCCAATCCCCGCGGCAGGGGCATCAACTGGGCGAGCAGCCTGGAGGTCGCCTTCCGCCTGATCGCCTGGTGCTGGACGCTGCACCTGCTGCGCGGATCGAGCGAGATCAAGGAGGGACTCCGCGCGCGGCTCCTCCAGAGCCTTCGCGCTCACGCGGCTCACGTGGAGCGGTACCTCTCGTACTACTTCTCGCCGAACACCCACCTCACCGGTGAAGCCCTGGGCCTCGTCTATGCGAGCGTGGTCCTCGAGGGACTGCCGGAAGCCGCGCGGTGGGGTCGCACCGGGCGCGCCATCCTGGATCAGGAATGCCTGCGGCAGATCCTTCCCGACGGAACGTACTTCGAGCAGTCCACGTGCTACCAGCGGTACACCGCCGAGATCTACCTGCACTATCTCCTGCTGGCTCGCGCGCGGGGGCTGGAGGTGTCGCCCGAGGTCCCGGAGCGAATCTCTCGCCTGCTCGACGTGCTCCTGTCGCTCTGCAGACCGGATCAGCGGATGCCTCAGATCGGCGACGCCGACGGCGGATGGCTGCTCCCCCTGGACGTGAGAGCGCCCGACGACGCGCGGGGCATCTTCTCGACGGCCGCGGTGGTCTTCCGCCGTCCGGAGTATGCGTGGGCCGCCGGTGGCCTGGCCCCGGAGACGGTCTGGCTCGTCGGCCCCGCCGCGTTCGACGTCTTCGATGCGGTCCAGCCGGCTCCGCCGGCCGACCGGCCTTCTCGCACCCTGCCCGACGGCGGCTACGCGATCATGCGCTCGGACTGGAGCCGGGACGCCGACCAGGTGATCTTCGACGTGGGTCCCCTCGGGTGCCCGTTCAGCAGTGGGCACGGCCATGCGGATCTCCTCAGCGTCCAGTGCACGTTCCGCGGGCGCCCCTACGTGGTGGATCCAGGCACCTTCAAGTACACCGGAGACCCGGCCGGCTGCCGGGCCCACTTCCGCTCCAGCGCGGCCCACAGCACCGTCGAGGTCGATGGAGTGGGCCAGGCGGCCCCGGAGGGGCCCTTCTCGTGGCGCAGCCGCCCCGGCGCGCGCCTGGTTAGCTGGCACCACGGCGACGCGCTGGATGTCGCCGAAGGCGAGCATCGCGGATACGAGGAGCTTCCGGGCGGCGTCGTCCACCGGCGCAAAATCGTGCTGGTCAAGGGCGGGTTCTGCGCGGTGGTGGACGACCTGGTGGGCTCGGGCGAGCATCGCCTCGACGTGCGCTTCCAGCTCGCGCCCATGCCGTTGACCATCGGGGGTGACGGCTGGGCCACCGCGGGAGAGGCGGACGGCCCCCGCCTCTTCGTGCGAGCCTTCAGCACCACGCCGATCGAGGTCAACCTCGCGGAAGGGGCGGCCGATCCGCACCGCGGCTGGGTCTCCGGCGACTACGGCCGGCTGACGCCGGCGCCGATGTTGACCTACACCCTGACGACCGCGCTGCCGGCGAGGCTGATCACGCTGCTGCTGCCGTCCGAGACGCTGGAGACGCCTCCGCCCGTCAGCGCCATCGAGGCCGACGGCGCGCTCAGGGGTCTCCGGCTTCCGCATCGCCACGAGGCCCTCTACCTGGACGGTGAGCTCGCCCGCCTGGAGCGCGCGTGATGCGGACCGGTCTGGTGGGCGGCGCGCTGGCCGATCGCCTCCTGAATCGCCTCGGCGATCCGGATGCGAACGGGTACTGCGACGGCAGCGCCTATCACGGTCGCAGCAAGCTCGAGGTCCTGTTCGGACCGCAGATCTGGCAGGAGGTCCAGGGCCGTGACGTCGTGGACTTCGGCTGCGGCGAGGGGCGCGACGCGGTCGAGATGCTCCAGCGAGGGGCTCGTCACGTGGTCGGCGTGGACATCCTGGAGCGCTCGCTCGACCGGGCCCGGCGGGCCGCCCGCGAGGCGGGGGTCGCCGATCGGTGCGAGTTCTCGGATCGCCCGACGGGTCCGGCCGACGTGGTGATCTCGGTCGATGGGTTCGAGCACTTCGACGATCCGGGCGGCGTCCTCCGGCTGATGGCCGGCACGCTCAAGCCCGAGGGCCGCGTGCTGCTCACCTTCGGCCCCACGTGGCTCCATCCCCTGGGCGGTCACCTTTTCTCGGTGTTCCCGTGGGCGCATCTCGTCTTCACGGAGCCGGCGCTGATCCGCTGGCGGGCCCGGTTCCGGAAGGACGGCGCGACGCGGTTCAGGGAGGTCGAGGGCGGCCTGAACCAGATGACGATCCGGCGCTTCGAGCGGCTCGTCGCCGAGAGCCCTCTCGAGTTCGAGACCTTCGAGGCGGTGCCGATCCGGCGGCTGCGTCCCATCGCGCCGCTCCTGCCCCGGGAGCTGTGCACGAGCTTCGTGCGGAGCCGGCTCCGGCGGAGGCATCGCGCGTGACCACCGTCTGGGAGTTCGCGCAGCAGCAGGGTCGGTCCGGCACCGGCAACTGGGAAGCGTTCGACCGCAGCATGGCCGACGTCCGGCAGGCCGCGAGCCACTGGGAGCGCGCCGTCCGCGGCTGCGAGAAGCCCTGGCTGTGCTGGAACCTGAGCGATCCGTGGTGCCTCGCCCAGCAGAAGCTGGTGCGCGCCATGGGGTGGACCCCGGTGGTGGGCTGGGATCCGAGCAATGGCGTCTCCTGCCCCCCGCTCATCCCCGAGGCGATCCCCATCGACTTCAACGCGCACCTCAAGCTCCCCACCCTCTGGGTGCACGTGCCCCTCGAGTTCGCCTTCCTGTGGACCCCGCGGCTCGCTTTCTGGCACGCGGACCTGCTGATGAGGCTGCCGAAGCTCCGGAAGGCGGTCCAGATCTTCGAGGGCCTCCCGGAGGGTGAGATGGCCGCGGTGTTCTCCTACGGCGGCCGCCGAGGCCTCCTCAAGCCACGGAGCTACCGCTACTGGGAGCTGCTCGGATGCACCACCCGGGGGGCCAGCCAGAGCCAGTTCGATCGGGGCTGCGGGTGGTGGCGCTGCATCTGGAGCCACCCCAGCTGTCCTGACGAGCAGGAGCGCGCGCGGCGCCGTCAGTACAGCTACGATCACGGGGTCGGCATCCGCTACTGGAAGCGGCGCTACGGCGGCCGCGTGCACGGGATCAGCGAGCGGTGGGTCGCGGAAGGCCACTTCGGCTCCTTCAGCGTGCCCGGCTACAGGCAGGCGGCGAGCAAGTCGGAGGAGATGGCGCTCAACTTCGACCTCGCGGAGATCGGACGCCGCTTCGGCATCGAGGAGTTCGTCTGATGTGCGGCATCGCCGGGATTCTCCGGTTCGACCGCCAGGACGGGGTGGACGAGGCGCGCCTGAAGCGCATGCGCGACGTCCTCCGCCATCGGGGCCCCGACGGGGAAGGCCTCTGGATCGAGGGGCCGGTGGGGCTGGCGCATCGCCGCCTCGCCATCGTCGATGTCGCCGGCGGCGTGCAGCCGATGGCCAACGAGGACGACACGGTGTGGATCACCTACAACGGGGAGATCTACAACCACGGGGCCCTCCGGCCGGGCCTCGAAGCGGCCGGACACCGCTACCGCACCCGCAGCGACACGGAGACGATCCTCCATCTCTACGAGGAGGAGGGCGACCGGTGCGTCGAGCGCCTGCAGGGCATGTTCGCCTTCGCTCTCTGGGACCAGGCCCGCGAGCGCCTCCTCCTGGCGCGGGATCGGCTGGGCATCAAGCCCCTCTACTACGCGGTGACCGACCGGGAGCTCCTCTTCGGATCCGAGATCAAGGCGGTCCTCGCGGGAATGCCGGGCCGTCCCGCGCTCAACGTGGCCGCGATTCCGGAGTTCCTGGCCACTCGCTACGTGGCCGGAGAGGAGACGTTCTTCCAGGGCGTGCGGAAGCTGCCGCCGGGCCACACGCTGGTATGGTCTCGCACGGGCGGGCCCCAGCGGCGACGGTACTGGAGCCTCCCGGTCGGCACCGACGAGGGCCCGGCCTCTCTCCGGGAGCGGGCGCTCGACCTCCGGGGTCGACTCGAGGCCACCGTCCGCAGTCATCTCATGAGCGACGTTCCCCTGGGGCTCTTCCTGTCCGGCGGTCTCGACTCCACCGGGCTCGCGGCGTTGATGGCGCCCATGGTGCAGGATCGGCTCCGCACCTTCGCGGTCGGCTTCGACGACGACGCGAGCAACGAGCTCCCCTACGCGCGCATCGCCGCCCAGGCGGCGGGCGCGCAGCATCACGAGGTCACGGTCTCGCCGGAGGAGTTCTACGCCGCGCTGCCGAGGCTGATCTGGCACGAGGACGAGCCGATCGCGTTCCCGTCGAGCATCGCGCTCCACTTCGTGTCGCGGCTGGCCCGCCCCCACGTCAAGGTCGTCCTCACCGGAGAGGGCTCCGACGAGCTGTTCATGGGCTACGCGTGGTACCGGCTCACCGCCCTGAACGAGCGGCTGGGCCGCTCGTACCGGCGGCTCGCGCCCGGCCCGGTACGGCGAGGCGTCCGGCGCGTCGTACCTCGCCTGCCGCACGCTCTTCGCCGGTACGCGAGCCGGACGTTCCTCATGTTCGAGCCGGGAATCCGCTCGATCCTGTACGAGAACTTCGCGGTGTTCCCGGAGCCGCTCCGCCACGCCCTGCTGAGCGACCACACGCTGGCGGACGGCGTCGACCCGTATCGGGAGCAGCTGCGCTGCTTCGAGGAGGCGTCGGGCTCGACCCTCCAGCGGATGAGCCACGCCGACCTGCAGACCTACCTGGTCGAGCTGCTGATGAAGCAGGACCAGATGAGCATGGCCGCCTCCATCGAGAGCCGCGTGCCGTTCCTGGATCACGAGCTCGTGGAGTACGGCGTGACGACGCCGGATCGGTTCAAGGTCCGGGGATGGAAGACCAAGGCGGTGCTGCGGGAGGCCCTGAAGGATCGGATTCCTCGCCAGATCCTCCACCGCCGGAAGCTCGGCTTCCCGGTCCCCTTCGGGCGCTGGGCCCGGGAGCGGTTCGCCCCCTCCGTGCGCTCCACGATCCTGGGCCCCCGGGCCCTCGCGCGCGGGCTGTTCGATCCCGCCGTCCTCGAGCGGCTGGTCGCCGAGCACGAAGCCGGCACCGGCAACCACGCCGACCGGCTGTGGTGCCTGCTGAACCTCGAGCTGTGGCAGCGGATCTTCCTGGACGGCGAGGAGCCCGCCGAGATCGCTCCCCGGCACTGAGCCATGCGGATCCTCTGGGTGAAGATCGGCGGGCTGTGGCCGCTCAACATGGGAGGCCGGCTCCGCAGCTTCCACGCCATCGCCGAGCTGGCGAAGCGGCACCGGGTCACCGTGCTGACCACCCACGGGCCTGCCGACGATCCCGAAGGCCTGAAGGCGAATCTCAAGGACTGTGAGCGAATCGTCTCGGTTCCTTACTTGATTCCCAAGGCTGGTACCTCCCGGTTCGCGGTCGCCCTGCTCGGCTCCTGGCTCTCCTCCTATCCGGTGGACCTCTGGAAGTGTCGCGTGCCGGCCCTCCGGAGCAAGGTGGACGAAGCGCTCTCGGCCGGAGTCGACGTGTGCGTGGCCGACTTCCTGGTCGCGGCGGCCAACGTGCCCGTGGGGGGAGTGACTCCCACCCTCCTGTTCGAGCACAACGTCGAGTACATGATCTGGAAGCGCCTGCACGCCGTGGAGACGCGGGCCTGGCGCCGGGCCTTGCTGGCCGCCGAGTGGCGCCGGATGCGCCGCTACGAGGCGCGCGCGTGCCGGCAGGCCCGGCTCACCGTCGCGGTCTCCGAGGCCGACCGGGCCCTGCTCGCGGCCAACGCACCCGGCGCCGACATCCGGGCCATCCCGACCGGCGTGGATGCCTCCTACTTCCATCCGAACGGCACCGCCGAGAAGCCGGCCCGGCTCGTCTTCACCGGGTCCATGGACTGGTATCCGAACGAGGATGCGATCATCCATTTCATGGAGGCCATCCTGCCCCGTCTGCGGCGGAGGATCCCCGGGCTGACGATCGCGGTGGTGGGCCGCAACCCGAGCGAGCGGCTGAAGGCGCTGGGAGCCGCCAAGGGCGTGCAGATCACCGGCACCGTGGACGACGTGCGGCCCTACGTGGCCGAGGCCGCGGTCTACGTCGTGCCGCTGCGGATCGGCGGGGGCACCCGGCTCAAGATCTTCGAGGCGCTCGCCATGGGCAAGGCGGTCGTGTCGACCTCGGTGGGAGCGGAGGGGTTGCCGATGACTCCCGGGCAGCACTTCCTCCAGGCCGACAGCCCGGAGGACTTCGCGAAGGCGGTCCTGGCCCTCCTCGAGGACGTGCCCCGGCGGCGTGCCATCGGCGAGGCCGGGCGCCGGCTGGTCGAGGCTCGTTACTCGTGGGCGCAGGTCGGGCGAGAGTTCGAGCGGCTCTGTGAGGAGGTCGCCTCGCCTCATGCGGGTTAGCGTCTTCGGCCTGGGCTACGTCGGGTGCGTCACCGCGGCCTGTCTCGCGCGGGCCGGTCACCACGTGACCGGGGTCGATACCAACGCCGACAAGGTGGCCATGGTCGGCGCCGGCACCTCCCCCCTGGTCGAGCCCGGCCTCGGCGAGCTGCTCCGCGAGGTGGTCGACGCCCAGCGCCTCCGCGCCACCACGTCGGCCGCCGAGGGCATCGCCGGATCCGACCTGGCCTTGATCTGCGTCGGGACGCCGAGCCGGGAGAGCGGTCAGCTCGACGTGACCGCCGTCGAGCGGGTCGCCCAGGAGATCGGTCGGGTCCTGGACCAGCTCCGGAAGCCGTACACGGTCGTCCTGCGGAGCACGGTGCTGCCCGGCACCACCGAGTCGGTCCTGATCCCCGCTCTCTCGAGCGCCGGAGAGCGCGAGGGTCTGTCGGTCGCGGTCAACCCCGAGTTCATGCGCGAGGGATCCTCGCTGCGGGATTTCGCGCGGCCGCCCTTGACCCTGGTGGGCTGCCCCGACGCCCGGACCGCTTCCCTGCTGCGGGAGCTGTACACGGGGGTCGAGGCCCCGTTCGCCCATACCTCGGTACGGACGGCCGAGATGGCCAAGTACGTCTCCAACGCCTTCCACGCCTTGAAGGTCACGTTCGCCAACGAGATCGGCGATCTCTGCGAGGCGCTGGGCGCCGACGCCCAGGAGGTCATGCGCGTCTTCGCCATGGACCGGAAGCTGAACATCTCCGAGGCCTACCTCCGGCCCGGCTTCGCCTTCGGCGGGTCCTGCCTGCCCAAGGACGTGCGGGCGCTGCTCCACGCGGCCCGGACGGCCGATCTGGCGGTGCCGGTGCTCGCCGAGATCCTGCCGTCCAACGAGCGGCAGATCCAGCAGGGCATCGCTCGGGTGCTGGCCACCCGCCGCCGGCGCATCGGGGTCCTCGGGCTCGCCTTCAAGCCGGACACCGACGATCTCCGCGAGAGCCCGATGGTGCGCCTGGTCGAGGGCTTGATCGGCAAGGGCTGCGACGTGCGGATCCTCGATCGCAGCGTCTCCATCGCCCGTCTCGGCGGGGCGAACCGCCGGTACATCGAGGAGGAGATCCCGCACATCGCCTCGCTCATGTGCGAGAGCCTGGACCCCATCCTCGAGCACGCGGAGGTGCTGGTCGTCGGCAACGGGGGCGAGGACGCCCGCCGGGGGCTGGCCTTGGCGCGACCGGACCAGGCGGTCGTCGACCTGACCCGGAGCGTCGGCCGGTCGCGGTGACCAACCCCCGCCCGCTCACGCTGCTCTGGCTGATCGGCCTGGACCATGCGTCCGGCATGCGCCACGGGGGCAACCTGCGCTGGTTCAACCTCTCGCGGGAGCTGCTCGCGCGGGGCCACACCGTGTACTTCGGGATCAACGGCGCGGCCGGCCCCGATCTCGCGGCGCGCGTCGACTACCTCGACGAGCTGAAGCGCGACGGCTTCATCAGCGGCCACTTCGTCCTGGACTACCCGCAGCCGCGAGAGCGAGGGGCGCTGGTCCGGCTGGCGGCGCATCACCCGGCCGTGGTGAACCGGCGGCTCCGCTCCTTCCGTGAGGGCCCGACCCGAGCCGCGGAGACGCTGATCGCCCAGAACCACGTGGATGCGCTGATCGTGAGCGACCGCGGCTTCCTGTTCCTGGTCGATGCGCTTCGGGCGCGGATGCCCGTGCTGATCGACTGGGTCGACTCGTTCGTGCTCTATTTTCGTCGCGCCCTGGGCATGCATCTGCGCCGAGGCCAGCTGGGGGCCGCCCTCTCGGATCTGCGGAGCCTGCTGGCCTATCACTTCCAGGAGCGGTACTACGGGCGGCGCGCGACCATGAACCTCCTCGCCTCACCGGTCGACAAGCGCTGCCTGGACGCGATGACCGGCCGGCCGGGCGACAATCACGTGCTGCTGAACGGGCTGAGCATCGAGCAGCCGCGGGCGCAGGCGACCAAGGTTCCCACCCGGCTGGTCTTCACCGGCAACATGGACTTCCCGCCCAACTACGAGGCGGTCTGCTGGTTCATCGACGAGGTCTTCCCGCTGGTCCGCCGGCAGCGCCCCGACGTCACGTTCCGGGTCGCCGGCCGCAACCCGGTCCCGGCGCTGCTGGCGCGGTCCGGGGGCAGCGTGGAGATCCAGGGCGACGTCCCGGACATTCCGACCGAGATCGCCCAGGCGGCCCTCTACGTGGCTCCGCTGGTCTCCGGGGGTGGTTTCAAGAACAAGATCATCGAGGCGGTCGCCTGCGGCACCTTCGTGGTCTCCACGCCCCGAGGGGTCGAGTTCCTGGATGCCCCCCTCCGGGACCTCTTCCTCGTGGGCGACTCCCCCACCCGCTTCGCCGAGCAGGTGCTGCGGTTCCTCGAGAGCCCGGACACGTTCAATGCCCGCCTGCCTGCCCTCCAGAGCCGGATCGTCGCCGAGTACACCTGGTCCCGCCGGGCCGACGAGCTCCTGGCCCAGCTTCAGCGGAGCCGATGAACCTCCAGGCGCTGCTGAGCCCCCAGTACTGGAGCGGGCGGGCCGTCGACGCCTACTGGCGGTGGCAGACGGCGCCGGGAGAGGAGCCGGCTCCCCTGACCTGGCCGATCGACCGGGAGCTGCTGCGCGAGGTGACCATCACCTGGCCGGTGGTTTACGAGTGGGCGCCCTTCGCGAACTGGGGCGAGCAGATCCGGGTGGCCCTTTCGCAGTTCGTCACCACGAGCGTCGGAGACGTCCCCCAGCCCTACAAGGGCGTGATCGTCTTCCACCTGACCCACCGGGGCCGCCGCTTCCGGGTGAACGTCGAGGTGTCCGACTACCTCGACCTCAACGAGGAGGCCTACGAGCAGGCCGACCTCCACTTCAAGATGCAGTATCGGCTCGAGGGCTACGGGTCCCGGGACCGCCTGGTCCCCGGCGGTTACGTGAACAA
>DASROG010000454.1:0-6248 GCA_035646995.1 Myxococcaceae bacterium | reverse complement strand
GGCGTGGAGACCGCGCGCTCGAGAGCCCGACGTTCCAAATTGTTTCCCGTGCGAATTCAGGAACCCCTCGATCGCGTCCGCGACAACCCGCCCACGCCCGAAGCTGGAAGCCAGCGGCGGAAGTGCACGGCGCCGGCCCGTCGAGTTCCGCGTCCCTCGCGGGCATTCCTCCCAGCCTCGATCTTCCGCCGACGAGGCCCTGCAGGCACGATGCCTTCGCAGGAAGAACCCAGGAGCACGCCTCGATGACGGCGACCCCGACAATCGAGAAGGCATCTCCGTGACCTTCCATCCGCACAGGCCGGCGGCTACGCCGTGGTCTCATCACCAAAGGAGGCGCGCATCGATGCGTCTCCGGCGTGTCCTCCTCCTCACCGCCGTGCTCTTCCTCCTCGTCACCGCCGCCCCAGGAGACCCGCGCACGAGCAAGACGCCTCGCCGCGATCCGCAGCTGCAGGATTCCGGACCGCCGGCGTACACGGCCACCTGACGCCCGGGTCGCGGACCCGACGCCTGCAGTCACACGCACCGCGCCGTCCGTGCAGATTCGTCGCCCGACGCGCGCGTCCGCACTCCCTCCCTGTCCTCGGGACACACGCACCGCGCCGTCCGTGCAGACTCGCCGCCCGACGCACGCGTCCGCACTCCCTGTCCTCGGGACACACGCACCGGGCCGTCCGTGCAGACTCGCCGCCCGACGCGCGCGTCCGCACTCCCTCTCTGTCCTCGGGACACCCGCACCCCGCCGTCCGCGCAGACCTGTCGCCCGACGCGCGCGTCCGCACTCCCTCCCTGTCCTCGGGACACCCGCACCGCGCCGACGGTGCAGGCCGGCGCGCGACGCGCGGGTCCGGGCTCCCTGTCCCCGGGGCCGGTAGAGAGGTGTCCGACATCCCGCGCGCGCAGAGCCGACATCCGGGCTCCCGGGCCTTCCGTAAGGAGCAAGAACCCCCGCGTGGTACGCTCCTGCCCTCGCCCCCATGCGCCGCTGGACGCCGCTCCTCGCCCTCCTCGCCGCCTGCGCCTCTGGCTCCGAGGCAACCCGTTCCGACCCCCGCGCCCCGTCCTCCTCCGGATCCGCGCCAGGGGCCTCCAGCCTCTACGAGCGCCTCGGCCGCCGGCCCGGCATCGATGCGGTCATGCACACCTTCGTGGGCAACATCGGCCGCGACAAGCGGATCAACGTCCGCTTCCTCTTCGTGGACATGGACGTCCTCCAGTCCCAGCTCGCCGACCAGGTCTGCGCGGCCTCCGGCGGCCCCTGCGTCTACTCGGGCCGGCCCATGAAGCCGCTCCACGCGCCGATGCGCGTCCGGGCCGCCGAGTTCGATGCCATGGGCGAGGACATGATCGCCGCGCTCAAGACCCACGCCGTCCCCGAGCGCGAGACCAAGGAGCTCCTCGCGATCATCGCCTCCACGCGCGACGACATCGTGGACCCGGAGCTGAAGTGAGCGAGACCGTGCCGCCCACGGCACGCTCGCCCGTGCCGCTCACCGAGGTCCTGGTCCCCGCCGAGCTCGCGCCCGGCACCTACCTCCACCACTTCCGCGTCGACCGGCGCATCGCCTCCGGCGGCATGGGCGCGGTCTATCTCGGCTTCGACACCTCGCTGAATCGCCCCGTCGCCCTCAAGACCCTCCGCCCCGAGCTGGCCGGCGACCCGTCCTTTCTCGCCCGCTTCCAGCGCGAGGCCCAGAGCCAGGCCAACCTCGTTCACCCTCACGTCGTGCAGGTCTACTTCGTCGGCGAGGAGCGCGGCGTCTGGTTCATGGCCATGCAGCTGGTGGACGGCGGCTCGCTCCAGGATGCCGTCGACCGGCAGGGCCCGCTTCCCTGGACGCAGGTCGCCACACACTTCCTCGGCATCGCCGAGGCCCTGGTCGAGGCCGGGCGGCTGGGCATCGTCCACCGCGACCTCAAGCCGGCCAACGTCCTTCTCGATCGTTACGGCATCGCCCACGTCGCCGACTTCGGCCTCGTCACCGCCACCCATGCGCCGTCGGACCACGACACGCTCGTGAGGAGCCCCATGGCCGGGATCGCCGGTCTCAGCGTCGTCGGTTCGGTGATGGGCACCCTCCCGTACATGGCGCCCGAGCAGCTCCGCGGCGAGCCGCTCGATCAGCGCGCCGACGTGTACGGCCTCGGCGCCACCGTCTATCACCTCCTGGTCGGCGCCCCGCCGGTGAACGCACGGACCGCCCCCGAGGCCCTCCAGCAGATCCAGGCCGGAATCTTCCCCGTGCGCCGCGCACGTCCCGACGTCCCCCGTGGCCTGGCGAGCATCGTCCACCAGTGCCTCCGCGCCGACCCGGCCGAGCGCTTCCCGTCGCACGAGGAGCTCGTCCGCGCCGTGCGCCACGCCGCGCCCCAGCCGCAGGTCGCGCCCGCGCCCCTGGTCCGCCTCATCGCCGGACTGCTGGATCTCCTCCCCGCGGTCGGCGTCTTCGTCCCCTTCTTCGAGAAGGCGCCCTGGGCCGCGCCGGCGTGGTTCGCGCTCTGGCTCGGGCTGGGCATCGCCTTCCTCGGCGCCTCCCCCGGTCAGTGGCTGATGCGGCTGCGCGTCCGCACCCAGGCCGATGGCGACGTCTCACCGCTCCGCGCCGCCGCGCGCGCCCTGCTCCAGTGGGGCTGGACCGCGGCGCTGGCCCTGGCCTACTCGCTCATCAGCCACTCCGCGCCGCTGGTTGCCTACGGCCCGCTCGGAGTCGGTGGGGCCGCATGGGCCGCCGTCGTTCTCCTCGGCGCGCTCCCCGCGGCGCTCCGCAGGCCCACGCTGGTCGACTGGCTCACCCGAACGCGGGTCCTGGTGGACGTCCGATGACCTGGAAGACGGCCCTGCTCCTCGTGCTCCTCCCCGCGCTGGCCGCCGCGGAGCCCCGCCCCTGGACGCTCCAGAAGGGCACCGGACGCGCGAAGTTCCGCGTCGAGGCTCCGCTCGACGCCATCGAGGGCAGTACCTCCGGCCTCTCCGGCGAGCTCCGCTTCGACGAGGCTGCCTGGAGCGAGGGAACCGGCAAGATCCACATCGCGCTCTCCGGCTTCACCACCGGGCTCAGCCTCCGCGACGAGGACCTGCGCGACCAGTTCTTCCACACCGACCGCTTCTCCGAGGCCCTCCTCACCATCACCCGCCTCGAGCGCCCCAGCCAGGGCGTCCTCGTCCCCGGCCGCGAGGGCCAGGCCGACGCGGTGGGTACGCTCTCGCTCCACGGAAAGGAACAGCCGGTCCGCATCCCCGTCTGGGTGATGCTCACCGACGAGGCCGGCCACCGGAACCTCCAGGTCACCGGCAGCTTCGACGTTCCCTTCACCGAGTACGGCATACCCCGCCCGGCGCGGCTCTTCCTCAAGCTCGGCACAGTCGCCCGGGTCCGGTTCGAGGCCACGTTCCGCGCCGCCGCGCCCGCCGCGCCCACAGTCGCGCTCGGCGCCCCTCCGCCTGCTCCCACCGCGGCGAGCACCCGGCCTCCGCGCGTCGAGCTCTCGGTCAACGTGGCCCGCCGTCCCGACAAGCCGAAGCCGCAGCCGCGCACGGCGAGCTGGGAGTTCTCCTTCACCAGCCCCGAAGGCCGCGGGGAGCGCCTGTTCCGCGACCCCTCGGTCGGCGGTGACCTGAACGCTCTCGCCTGCGCCAGCTGCCACGCCTGGCGCGACGAGCGGACCGGCTCCCTCGACCCGCTCGGTCACGCTTCACCCAACAGCTCGCTCTGGAACAGCGCCCGGCGCGCGAGCTTCTGGCGCGGCTTCGCCACCACGCCCGAGGACGCCACCGACCTCTGCGTCCGTCGCTTCATGCTCCGCCCGTCCGGAGGCGACCCGACCCGGATCGCCGACCTCTCCGCCTACCTCAAGCGCATCTCGCCCGACGCGGCGCCCCCGCTCGACTACCGACCCATGCTCCTCGGCCGGAAGACCGCCATCGACCGCCCCACCGGCGGAGACGCGAAGCGTGGCGCGGTGCTCACCGAGCGCTTCTGCGGGCGCTGCCACGGCGACGGCGCCATGCGCCCCCCGCTGGAGATCGGCCTGTACGAGGCCGACTACCTGGTCGCCCGCATCCGGTGGATCGCCCCCCACGACGCGAAGCAGATGCCTCCCATGCCCCTGGACCGCCTCACCGACACCGAGCTCCGCGACATCGTGACCTACCTGGTGGGGCGGCCGGACGACCGCATCTTCCAGCGCAAGCGAAGCTCTGCGCCTCGCACCGAGGCCGGAGCCCTACCGGAGAGGGGACCCCTGGCGGCGCTGACCGCGCCGAATTAGAGGAGGGGTCCGCCGTGAACGACCCCCAGCTCTCCGTCTCCCGCCCGGGCCCCAACGACCCCTGCTGGTGCAGGAGCGGGCTCAAGTACAAGAAGTGTCACCGCGAGGCGGACGCGCGCTCGGGCGCTCCGGCCCCGAAGCTCCGGCGGGTGAAGCCGGGCCGCATCTCGCCGATGCGCACCGTGCCACCGGAGATTCCCCGCCCGGACTACATCCCCTCCGGGCGGCCGGGACGCGGCGTCCGCGGTGACCCCACCACCCGCGTCGATCGGATGCGGCGAGCCTGTCGCGCCGCGGCCCAGGTCCTCCACGAGGTCGGCGCGCGCGTCGCCCCCGGCGTCACCACCGATGCGCTCGACGCCATCGCCCACGCTGCGTACATCGCCCGCGGCGGCTACCCGAGCACGCTCGGGTACCACGGCTTCCAGAAGAGCATGTGCACCTCCGTCAACGAGGTGGTGGTGCACGGCATCCCCGACGACCGTCCACTCGAGGCCGGGGACATCGTCAACTGCGACGTCACCATCTACCTCGAGGGCATGCACGGCGACTGCTCCGCCACCTTCCCCGTCGGCGAGGTCGACGAGGCCGCGCGGAAGCTCATCCGGGTCACCGAGGAGTCCCTGATCAAGGGCATCGAGGCGGTGAAGCCCGGACGTCCGGTCCGCGCCATCGGCCAGGCCATCGCCGCCCACGCCGCCGCCAATGGCCTCGGCGTCGTCCGTAACTACTGCGGCCACGGCATCGGGGAGATCTTCCACACCGACCTTCAGATCCCCCACTTCGACGACCCCTCGGCGACCACGCTCCTCGAGGAGGGGATGATCTTCACCATCGAGCCCATGCTCACCGAGGGGAGCTGGGGCGTGAAGCACTGGAACGACGGCTGGACCGCGGTCACCGCCGACGGCCTTCGCTCCGCCCAGATGGAGCACACCGTGCTCGTCACTCGCGACGGGACGGAGATCCTCACGCTCCCCTGACCGACCGGTCGGCATCGGGGACGCGAGCGCGGAGGCCACCCCACGACACTCCGCGGCCTGCAGCCCTCGCCATCGCGGAGGTCCATCGACAGCTTGCGAGCGCCCGCCCCGGACGTTTGCGGTCCGCCGGGGTGGCCTCTGTGCCCGCTCACCGCTATATGGGCCGGCCGAGATTGGGTCGCCCGTGGCGCCCGAGGAGAGCCGATGCCATTCGACATCCAGGTGACTCGCACCCGAGAGCCGAAGCCCCGACCTCCCGCCGGAGACCTCGGCTTCGGGCGGTTCTACGGCGACCATCTCTTCCTGGCCGATCACGAGGGCCGCGGCTGGAAGAACCCGCGCATCGTCCCCTACGGGCCCATCCCGCTCGACCCGGCCGCCAGCGCGCTGCAGTACGCGCAGGCGATGTTCGAGGGGATGAAGGCGGTCCCCGGCGAGCGCTGCCCGCTGCTCTTCCGTCCCCAGATGCACATTCGCCGCTTCAACGCCTCTGCGCGCCGGCTGTGCATGCCCGAGGTGCCGGAGGAAGACTTCCTTCACGCCCTCCGCGCGCTGGTGCGCGAAGACGCCTCCTGGGTTCCCACCGAGCCCGGCGCGTCGCTGTACGTCCGCCCGACGATGATCGGCACCGAGGCGTACCTGGGTGTCCGCCCCTCCCGGAAGTACCTCCTCTACGTGCTGACCTCGCCGGTGGGGAACTACTTCGGGCCCCGCCCCACCCCGCTGCGGCTGTGGGTGGAGACCGAGCACGTGCGCGCCGCCCGCGGAGGCATCGGCGCGGCCAAGGCCGGTGCCAACTACGTCGCCGGCATGGCGGCCGCCGAGCGGGCCAAGAAGGCAGGCTTCCACCAGGTCATCTGGCTCGACCAGAACCACCAGAACGTCGAGGAGGCGGGGACGATGAACGTCTTCTTCCGCATCGGCGACACTGTGGTGACGCCGCCGCTCGAGGACTCGCTCCTCGCCGGGGTGACCCGCGACTCGGTCCTCCAC
>DASROG010000453.1:0-2870 GCA_035646995.1 Myxococcaceae bacterium | reverse complement strand
CTCCTCCTCTCCCGCCGCCCTCGCCGAGGGTCCGCGCTCGCGCGACGCGAGCGGTGAGGGGCCCCAGGGGATGGTGTGCGTCGGTCCGGCCGCGTCGGCGGAACCGGAGGCCGAGGGCGGGCGGACGAAGAAGCGAGAGGTGTTGCCCATCCCATCGGAGGGGGGGGCGTTCCACCACTCCTCGGGGATGGAGGCCGGAGGTTCGTCCTGGAAGAGGCGTGGGAGCGGCACCGAGAAGAGATCGCTCCGGGTGACGGGGACGTCCCGGAGCTCCTCGGGGACCGCCTCCGCCTCGGGAACCGACTGTCCCAGCAGCTCCCGGGCGCGGATGCTGTCCGGATCCAGCTTCAGCGCCTGCTCGAAGAGGCGGCGTGCCCCCTCCAGATCGCCGCTCATCTTGAGCCACAGCCCGGCCTCGAGCAGCTGGTTTGCCCGTGCGCTCACTGCCTCGCCCCCAGCCGCTCGAGCACTCCCACGAAGAGCACCCGGGTCCGCTCCAGCTGGTCCACCCAGTCGGTGAGCCCGGCCAGGTCGTCATCCTCTGCCGCGGCGCGCGCCGAGGCGATGACCTCCTCCGCACGGCGGAGCGCCTCGCGCCCGAACTCGCTGCTCCCGGTGAGCTGCCGCACCCGGGGGATGAGGGCCGCGACCTCCGCCGCCGCGCTGGTGAGCGCGTTCCGCTTCTGCTCCACCTCGGACGAGATGCGCGCCTCGAGCATGCTGTCCGCCTGCTGCTCGAGGATGTTCTTCAGCTCCTCCGGGGTGAGGCCGCCCGAGGCGGTGACGGTGATGGATTGCTCGAGGCCGGTCTCCTTGTCGCGGGCCGAGACCGAGACGATGCCCTCGGAATTGATCTCGAAGGTGACCTCGATCTCCACCTCGCCCCGCGGGGCCAGCCGGAGGCCGGAGAGGATGAATTCCCCGAGCAGCTCGTTCTGGTGGGCTAGCTCGCTCTCGCCCTGCAGGACCATGATCTTCACCGTGGTCTGCCCGTCGCGGCTGGTGTGGAACAGCTCGGTCACCGAGGTGGGGACGGTGGTGTTCTTGGGGATGAGGACCCGGTTGTAGCCACCGGCGATGGCCACCCCGAGGCTCTGGGGCGTGACGTCCAGGAGGAGCACCTGGCTGGACGGCTGCATCAGCGCGTCGGCCTGGAGGGCCGCGCCGAGGGCCACCACCTCCTCCGGATGCACACCCTTGGAGGGGTCCCGCTGGAAGTGACGGCGCACCGCCTTCTGCACCGCGGGCATGCGGGTCATCCCGCCGACCAGGACGATCTCCCGGAGCTCGTCGGGGTGCACGTCGGCTTCCCTGAGCACCTTGTCGGCGATCTCCACCGTGCGCTCGACCAGGTCCTGGGTCAGCTCCTCGAGCCTGGCCCGGCTGAGCGTCGCCTGGAGGTGGATCGCCGAGGTGCCGCCCGGCGGGGTGTAGAGGAACGGAAGGTTGATGTTGGTCTCGCTCAGCTCCGAGAGCTCGATCTTCGCCCGCTCCGCGGCGTCCTTGAGCCGCTGCAGCGCCATCCGCTCCTTGCGCAGGTCGACGCCGTGCTCCTTTGCGAAGTTCATCACCAGCATCTCGATGATGCGGTTGTCGAAGTCCTCTCCGCCCAGGTAGGTATCGCCACCGGTGGCCACCACGTCGAACACGCCCCGGGCCACCTCGAGCACGCTGACGTCCAGCGTGCCTCCACCGAGGTCGAAGACGGCGATCTTCCCGGTGACCTGCTTGCCGAAGCCGTAGGCCAGCGCTGCGGCGGTGGGCTCGTTGAGGATGCGCAGCACGTCCAGCCCGGCGATGCGTCCCGCGTCCTTGGTGGCCTGGCGCTGACCGTCGTTGAAGTATGCGGGGACGGTGACCACCGCCTTGCTCACCGACCGGCCCAGTGCGGCCTCGGCGTCGAGCTTGAGCTCGCGCAGCACCGCGGCGGAGATCTCCGGGAGCGAGACCGCCTTCTCCGCCATCTGCACTCGCACGTCGTCGTGCTCGCCGGAAACGATGCGGTAGGGGAGCGACTCGCGCGCGCGCCGCACCTGGTCCGAGCTGAACTTCCGGCCGATGAGCCTCTTGGCGGCGTAGACCGTGTTCTCGGGGTTGGTGATGGCCTGGCGCTTGGCGAGCTGGCCGACCAGTCGCTTACCGGCGCTGGTGACCGCCACGATGGACGGGGTCAGGTTCTGGCCGGTGCGATTGGGGATGACGTGGGGCTGCCCGCCCTGGACGATGGCCACCACGCTGTTGGTGGTGCCGAGGTCGATGCCGATGACGGGCTCCTGATCTGCCATCCTGACGTCTTCAGCGTACCTGACGGAGCAAGGCCTTCGCCTCTGCGTTCCGGGGGTCCAGCTTCAGGGCCGCCTCGAGATGTCGGCGCGCCACCGAGCCCATCCCCATCCGGATGCAGATCTCCGCCAGGACCAGCTGGGACTGGAGGTGGTCGGGCCGAAGTGACACCGCCCTCTGGGCCAGGACCCGGGCCTCGGCCAGGGGCCGGTCGCCGACCTTGAAGACCCAGCGGGCCGCCTCGTAGGCGGCATCGGGCCGGTGGGGGTCGAGCTCCGAGGCCCGGGAGTAGGCGTGCGCGGCCGCAGCCGCGTCGCCGTCGCGGGCGGCGGCATTCCCCGACTGCATCTCGTCCTCGGCCCGCTTGCTCGCCAGCTGGTGCTTCGCCTCGGCCTCCACCGCCGGCGCGCGCCCCTTCTGTTGCCCCCCGCCCAGCGCCCTGGCCTGGTCAAGCAGGTGGAGGGCCTTCTCGGGGGCGGTGCGGGCCTGCTTCTGGGCCTCCTCCACCAGCGCGCCGGCGCGGGCCTTCGAGGAGAGGTAGGGGTGACGGGCGAGACGCGCCCGGCGCTCCTACCTCTCCTCGAAGG
>DASROG010000452.1:0-6522 GCA_035646995.1 Myxococcaceae bacterium | reverse complement strand
GCCCCGAACCGGCCCGTCCCCGGGGCGCTCCGGCTACTGAGCCGCGGGCACGCACCTTCGACGAGTGGATGGCCCGGGCCGACCGCGAGCGCGAGCACGCCCGGGCCCGTCCGGCGCTGGACGCGTACGACCGCGCCATCGCCCTGGACGGCTCACGCCCCGAGGCCTACGTGGGGCAGGGGCGTGCCCACCTCGAGCTCGGTGACCCCCGCTCGGCGATCGCCGCGTTCCGGCGCGCCCTCATGGTGAATTCCAGGTACTCGGTGGCCGAGTTCTGGCTCGGAGAGGCGTACCGCCGCTCGGGGCAGAGCTCGCAGGCGGTCGAGGCCTACGGGCGTTACCTGGAGGCGGCCCCCGAGGGTGCGGAGGCCTCGCGGGCGCGAGAGGCCTTGAACGCGCTCCGGTAGCCGGGCAGAAGGGAAGGACCATGCTGGACAAGCCTTCGAGAGACGAGGACGAGTACTTCGCCCGTGAGGACGTGGAGAAGAAGCGGAAGCTGGCCTTTCAGCAGGCGGAGGTCATGGCCGAGCAGCAGCAGCAGGCCCTCCGCACGCTCCACTACATGAAGTGCCCGAAGTGCGGCTTCGACCTCCACACCCTGAAGCATGGCGTGGTGGACATCGACACCTGCTTCAACTGCAAGGGCGTCTGGCTCGACGCGGGAGAGCTCGAGCACTTCCAGCGCGAGCTCCGGAAGCCCGAGCAGAAGCATGCCGTGCTGAGCGCCATCCTCAACCTCTTCAAGAACGACTGACCATGTCGCTGACGCTGGAAGAGGTCCGGCACGTGGCCAGCCTGGCCCGGCTCTCGCTCTCCGCGGAGGAGGAGACGCTGATGCGCACCCAGCTCAGCGCCATCCTCGACGCGGTGGCCGAGCTGTCGCACGTGGACACCTCCGCCGTGGAGCCCACCTCGCACGCCGCGGGCGAGGTGGCCCCCTGGCGGCCGGACGAGGTGCGCCCGTCCTTCCCTCCGGAGAAGGCGCTGGGCAACGCCCCGGCGAAGGTCGGCACCAGCTTCGCGGTGCCGCGAATCCTCGAGTGACGCCGATGGAACCGACCGACCTGTCGATGCTCGAGCTGGGAAGAAAGCTCGGCTCCGGCGAGCTCTCCAGCGTCGAGGCGGTGCGTGCCTGCCTGAGCCGGGTGGACCGTCTCGACGGACAGGTGAAGGCCTTCCTCCGGGTGGACCGGGAGGGCGCGCTCGCGCAGGCCGAGGCGGCCGACCGGCGCCGGAAGGAAGGCAAGCGCGCCGGGCCGCTGGACGGCGTGCCCATCGGGCTGAAGGACCTCTTCCTCACCCAGGGGCTGCCCACCACCGCCGGCTCGCGGATCCTCGAGACGTTCGTCG
This sequence comes from Myxococcaceae bacterium, assembly GCA_035646995.1. Classification (GTDB taxonomy): domain Bacteria; phylum Myxococcota; class Myxococcia; order Myxococcales; family Myxococcaceae; genus RPRB01. Next base: position 5,172 of record DASROG010000452.1, on the reverse strand, counting down.
CGCCCTACGACGGCAGCGCGGTCAAGCTCCTCCGGGCCGCAGGGACGCCCATCCTCGGCAAGCTGAACATGGACGAGTTCGCGATGGGCAGCTCCACCGAGAACTCGGCGTTCTTCCCCACCCGGAACCCCTGGAACCTCGAGACCAGCCCCGGAGGCAGCTCGGGCGGCTCGGCGGCGGCGGTCGCGGCGCGGATGGTGTTCGGCGCGCTGGGCACGGACACCGGCGGCTCCATCCGCCAGCCGGCGGCGCTCACCGGGACGGTGGGCCTCAAGCCGACCTACGGACGCGTGTCGCGCCTGGGGGTGGTGGCCTTCGCCAGCTCGCTGGACCAGGTCGGCCCCATGACCCGGGACGTGCCGGACTGCGCGGCGCTCCTCCAGGTCATCGCGGTCCACGATCCCTGCGACTCCACCTCTGCGCCGGTGAAGGCGCCGGACTACCTCGCGGAGATCGAGGCCGGGGTGAAGGGAATGAGGCTCGGCCTCCCGCGGGAGTACTTCGAGCTGCCGGGCATGGACCGCGAGGTCCGCGCCGCCGTCGAGGCGGCGACGCGGGCGCTGGAGAAGATGGGCGCGCAGCTGGTTCCGGTGTCGCTGCCGCACACCAGGCACGCGCTGGCGACCTACTACCTGATCGCCCCGGCCGAGGCCTCGAGCAATCTCGCCCGCTACGACGGGGTCCGCTACGGCCTGCGCGTCGAGGGGAAGAATCTCCTGGCGATGTACGGCCGCAGCCGCGACCAGGGCTTCGGGCTCGAGGTGAAGCGGCGGATCATGCTCGGCACCTACGCCCTGTCCGCCGGGTACTACGACGCCTACTACCTGAAGGCCCAGAAGGTCCGCACGCTCATCAAGCAGGACTTCGTGGACGCGTTCCGCACCGTGGACGCGGTGCTCGCGCCCACCTCGCCCACTCCCGCCTTCCGCATCGGCGAGAAGGTGAGCGACCCGCTGGCGATGTACCTCAACGACGTCTTCACCCTCCCCTGCAACCTGGCGGGGCTGCCGGGGCTGAGCCTGCCCTGCGGGTTCACGAGGGGGAACCTGCCCATCGGGCTCCAGATTCTCGGGCGGCCGTGGGACGAGGCGCGGGTGCTGCGTATCGGCAGGGCGTTCGAGCGCGAGCACGACTTCCACCGGCGCGCGCCGCCCCTGGGGGCCGCATGAGCGTGGCCGATTTCCAGCCGGTCATCGGGCTCGAGGTGCACGCCCAACTCCTGACGCGGAGCAAGATCTTCTGCGGCTGCTCGACCGAGTTCGGCGCCCCGCCGAACGCGCACACCTGCGCGGTGTGTCTGGGAATGCCGGGCGTGCTTCCGGTGCTGAACGAGAAGGTGGTGGAGTACGCGGTGCGGGTGGGGCGGGCGCTGGAGTGCCGCATCAACCCGGTCAGCATCTGGGCGCGGAAGAACTACTTCTACCCGGACCTGCCGAAGGGCTACCAGATCAGCCAGTACGACCAGCCGCTGTGCGAGCACGGCGCGCTGGAGATCGACGGCGAGGACGGCCCACGCCGCATCCGGATCCGTCGCATCCACCTCGAGGAGGACGCGGGCAAGAACGTGCACGACGCCGGCGGCGGCGACAGCCTGGTGGACCTCAACCGCTCTGGCGTTCCGCTGGTGGAGATCGTCAGCGAGCCGGACCTTCGCTCCAGCAGCGAGGCGGCCGAGTACCTCAAGGCGCTGCGGGACGTGCTGGTGTACCTCGAGGTCAACGACGGGAACCTGGAGGAGGGCAGCTTCCGCTGCGACGCCAACGTGTCCGTGATGCGGAAGGGATCCACCCAGTACGGACAGCGGGCGGAGCTGAAGAACATCAACTCCTTCCGGTTCGTGCAGAAGGCCATCGACTACGAGATCGGCCGGCAAGTGGAGCTCATCGAGTCCGGCGGGAAGGTGGCCCAGGAGACGCGGCTGTTCGACGCGGTCCGGGGCGAGACGCGGAGCATGCGCAGCAAGGAGGAGGCGCACGACTACCGGTACTTCCCCGAGCCGGACCTACCGCCGCTCCGCATCCCGGCCGGCTACGTGGAGCGCATCGAGCGCGAGCTGCCCGAGCTGCCCCGGGCCAAGCTCCAGCGCTTCACCACCACCTACGGGCTCCCGGCGTACGATGCGAAGATCCTGGTCGGTGACCGCCCGCTGGCGGACCTCTTCGAGAAGGTGCAGGGCGCCTACCAGGGGCCGGCGAAGAAGCTGTCCAACTGGTTCCTCGGCGAGCTGCTCCGGCTGATGAAGGAAGAGGTCCGGGAGGTCGGCGCGCTGAGGTTCTCGCCGGCGCAGTTTGCTGCCTTGCTGGAGATGGTCGACTCGAGCGAGCTGTCCAACAACGCCGCCAAGGACGTCTTCGCCGAGATGTTCCGCAGCGGCCGCTCTCCGCGGGAGATCGCCCAGGAGAAGGGTCTGCTCCAGACCCAGGACACCGGCGCGATCGAGGCGGCGGTGGACGCGGTGCTGGCCGCCAACCCGGGCGAGGTGGAGAAGTACCGCGCCGGGAAGAAGCAGGTGTTCGGCTTCCTCGTCGGTCAGGTGATGAAGGCCATGAAGGGGAAGGGAAACCCAGCGCTGGTCAACGCCGCGCTGAAGGCAAAACTCGGCGACTGACGCCCGGAGGGGAAATTCGAGGCGTCAGTCACCGTGGGGCGCGTTCGACTTCCGCGCCCTCAGCTCTTCCGGAATGCGAAGGTGTGGGTGTGGTTGTCGTCGTTGGACGTGGTGACGGTGACCGTGTTCCCCGCGTTGATGGAATCGAGGTCGGCCTCGGTCAGGGTCACCGTGTGGGTGTGAGAGAGATCGTTCGACGTCATCCTGCTGATCCCCGCGACGGGTGGGGTGGTGATCTCGGTCAGCTGCAGGGTGAAGAAGTGGGTGTGCCCGAGGTCGCTGGAGGAGATGAAGCGCAGGGAATTGGGATCGGTCCCGTTGTCGCCCCCGCAGGCCATCAGCAAGCGCGAGGCGGGCAGGGCGAGGAGCAGCCCGCCGATCCGAAAGATGACTTCGCGACGATTCATGGAGACCATGCCCTGAGGACCCGAGGCTCCGGGAGCGTTGCGCCCGCACCGGAGGCCTGCCCACCGTTGCGATCGCTCCCGCCAACCCCGGACGGGCTCCCGGCCGGCCGGCATCTGCCTTGACTTCCAGGGGGTTGCGGGCTATCCGTCCGGCCCTTTCAACCCAGGGGCAAGGTCCAGATGTACGCAGTCATCCGCACCGGCGGGAAGCAGTACCGCGTCGCCGAGGGCGACGTCGTCCGCATCGAGAAGGTTCCCGGCGAGGTCGGGAGCGAGATCACGTTCGCCGAGGTGCTCTGGCTGGGCGGGACCGAGTCCCCGAAGGCTGGCCGCCCGCTCGTCGACGGGGCGAAGGTCGTGGGGAAGATCCTCGCCCAGGACCGGCATCGTCGCGTCCTGCACTTCCGGAAGGAGAAGGAAGGCTGGACCCGCCGGAAGGGCCACCGGCAGCCCTACACCGAAGTGAAGGTCGTCTCGGTCGCGGGCTGAACCGCGGCCCACCAGGAATCGAACCATGGCTCACAAGAAGGGACAGGGGAGCTCGCGCAACGGGCGCGACTCGGCCGGACAGCGGCGCGGGGTGAAGGTCTACGGCGGCGAGAGCGTTCACGCCGGCAGCATCCTCGTCCGCCAGCTCGGCACCGTCATCCACCCCGGCTCCAACGTCCGGCTCGGCCGCGACTACACGCTCTACGCGACGGTGGACGGCGTGGTGAAGTACGAGCGGCTGGGCAAGGACCGGAAGAAGGTCTCGGTCTACCCCCAGGCGCCCGCCAGCGCCTGATCCGGCGGACCGGCCCGTCCGGTCACGCCTCAGTGGAGCACGAACCCCGAGCGGGCCCGCGCACCCTCCCCGCGAGGGGACGCCGGCCCGCTTCGACCTTTCAGCGAGGCCCTTCCGTGAAGTTCGTCGACCAGGTCTCGATCCAGGTGAAGGCCGGGGACGGCGGAAACGGCGCCGTCGCCTTCCGCCGTGAGAAGTTCGTCGAGCGAGGAGGCCCCTCCGGCGGTGACGGCGGCAACGGCGGGTCGGTCGTCTTCGAGGCCGACAGCGGGCTGTCCACCCTGCTCGACTACCGGTACCAGCAGCACTACCGGGCGAGGAACGGGCAGCACGGCATGGGCAGCGACATGAACGGTGCCTCGGCCGAGGACCTGGTCCTGCGCGTCCCGGTGGGTACGCTGATCCGCGACCAGGATTCCGGGGAGGAGCTGCTCGCCGATCTCACCAGCCCCGGGGCGCGGGCGGTCGTCGCTCGCGGCGGCCGCGGCGGGCTGGGCAACATGAACTTCGCGACCTCCACCCGACAGACGCCGCGCTTCGCTCAGGACGGCAAGCCGGGCGAGGAGCGACGGCTCGTGCTGGAGCTCAAGCTGATCGCCGACGTGGGTCTGCTCGGGTTCCCCAACGCCGGCAAGAGCACGCTCATCTCCCGCGTGTCGCGCGCCCGGCCGAAGGTGGCCGACTACCCGTTCACCACCCTGGTCCCGAACCTGGGCATGGTGCCCTACAAGGACGGGATGTCCTTCGTGATGGCCGACATCCCCGGTCTCATCGAGGGCGCCGCCGAGGGCGCGGGGCTCGGGCATCGGTTCCTCCGGCACGTCGAGCGCTGCCGGGTGCTGGTCCACCTGGTGGACCTCTCCGCCCCGGGCGAGGGCCGCGCGCCCCTTCACGACCTGGACGTGCTGGATCGCGAGCTGGAGCGCTACAGCCCCGAGCTGGCGCAGAAGCCGCAGATCGTCTCCGCGAACAAGATCGACCTGCTCGAGGCGCGCGAGCGGCTTCCGGAGTTCCAGGCGGCGATGGCCGGGCGGGGGGTTCCGGTGTTCCCGATCTCCGCGGCCACCGGCGAAGGGCTCGGGCCGCTGCTCGACGCGGTGGCCCAGGTGCTCTCCGGCGGTGCGCTCCCGTCGCTCGCGCGCGCAGAGCGACCGCGGCGGCGCCCCCGCGCGGGGACGGGCGCTCCCGCGGGCGACGGCGCGTCTTCCCCCCCGGCGGCGACGAGGGCCCCGGCACGCGCAGCGACGCGTGTTGCGCCCTCCCGCGACAGGTCCGAGCCGAAGACCTCCACGCGTGGCCGGGGGGCGGGCCGGCCCGCCGCCGAGAACGCCGGGCGCTCCCGTGCCGACGACCCGTCCTCGAGACGCAGCGCC
>DASROG010000451.1:0-12413 GCA_035646995.1 Myxococcaceae bacterium | reverse complement strand
GCCTGGAACGAGAGCGACGCGATCCCCCTCCGCATCGTGGGCGGCCGCGAGGAGGGGTTCGGCGGCTACGCCTACAAGCAGAACTGGTCGCCGGGGGACTGGCGGGTGGCGCTCGAGACAGAGGACGGCCGGGAGATCGGCCGGATCCGGTTCGAGATCGAGTCCGATCCCGGCACCGACGAGCGCGTGTTCGACGTGCTCAGGAACTGAGCCGGGCCGGGCGTGCGCGCGCAGGTGCTGCGGCCCGTCGCGCTCACTCGGACTCGGCGCGGGCGTGCGAGGGCAGGTTGGGGTGGCGCAGGAGCAGCATCCGGACCTGCGGCTGGTTTCGGACCACCGCCTGCTTCAGCAGATGGGCGAGCACCGAGGGCGGGGTCCCCGCCCACCGGGCCAGGTTCTGCACCAGGAGCAGCGAGGTCACGGTGCGGTGGCAGAACAGCGACGCGCTCTTCTGGTCCATCGCCAGCCCCACCAGCTGGGCGAGGATGCGCCCCTCGGTCCGGAAGAGCACGTCCACCTTCTCCTCGGGCAGCCCGGAGCTCCACCGAGCCCGGAATGCCTCGCGGCTGGCGATCTTGTTCTTCTCCGGCATCTCCCGCCCCACGCTGAGCTGGAACAGGTCGATGAGCCGCTTCTGGTGGAAGATGCGCTGCAGCAGCGTCGGCGGGGTCTGCACGTTTCGCAGCAGCATCCGCTGCACCTCGGGGTCCCGGAGAAAGGCGTCCTTCTTGGTCAGGGCGGAGAGCCCGGTCGGGTGCGGGTGGTGCGCGGCCAGCAGCCGCGCGTGGACCAGGCCGAACCGCGGGTTCTCCACCAGTGCCCGGGCCACGTTCGGCAGCGGGTCGAAGCAGAGCGCCTGCAGCTCCGGGTCCCCCAGCTGCCCGGCCAGTCGGGTCCGGGAGTCGGCGGGGAACTGGGACAGCCGCTCCTCGAAGAGCCGCCGGAGCGCCAGGCGCTGCGGTTGGGGCTCGGGGGCGGGCGACTCGTCGTCGGAGGCCATCGGAATTCGGCCCCGAGTCTCCCCCAGGCGGCCCGCCCTTGCACGGAACCCACCCGCGCCTACACCCCGGGCGCAATCCCGTGGAGCGGAGGGGAGGGCTCGGTGTCCAGGTCCGGGGCGAGCGCCGCCAGCGCCAGTCGCCGCACCTGTCCCAGCCCGGGCCTGTCGGGCAGTCGGGGGGCGGAGCCGGGAACCACCGCGTCGAGCGTCACCCGGGCCGGGCGGCCGCCGAGCACCACCAGCCGCGCGGCGATGCGCAGCGCCTCCTCCACGTCGTGGGTCACCAGGAGCACCGTCGTGCGCGCTCGCCTCGCCACCTCGAGGAGCAGGTTCTGGAGCCCGGCGCGGGTGAGCGCGTCCACGGCGCCGAAGGGCTCGTCCAGGAGCAGGACCTCGGGCGCCCGGGCCAGCGCGCGCGCGAGCGCCACCCGCTGCGCCATCCCGCCCGACAGCTGGTGGGGGAGGAGAGAGCCCGCCTCGGGAAGGCCCACCGCGGAGAGCAGCTCGCGCACCCGCCGGTCCCCGTCCGCCGTCCCACGGACGCCGTCGCTCAACCCGAAGGCGACGTTCGCCCAGGCGTCGAGCCAGGGGAGCAGGCGCGGCTCCTGGAACATCAGCCCGACCCGATCGAGCGGCCCGCTCACGGCACGGTGGCCCACCCGGACCACGCCGGCATCCGGACGCTCCAGCCCGGCGACGAGCCGGACCAGGGTCGACTTGCCGCACCCGCTCGCCCCGAGGAGGGCCACGACCTCCCCGGCCTGCACCTCGAGGTCGAGACCGCCGAAGACGGGCCGCGCCGCGGGGTACGCCTTGCGCACCCGCTCGAGCCGGACCGGCTGCCCCCCGCTCCAGGGGGACGCCTGCGGAGCCTGCGCCCGGGCGCCGGAGTCGTTCGGGCTCAGGCTCATGCGCGGAAGCCGTCGCTCCAGGAGAGGAGCCGGCGCTCGACGCCCCGCACGGCCTGGTCCGCCAGCTTCCCGAGCAGCGCGAGCAGGGCGATGGACACGACCATCAGGTCGGCCCGCGCGCTGTTCTGACCGTCGATCAGCAGGAAGCCGAGCCCGCGCGAGGCGGCGATGAGCTCGGCGGCGACCAGGAAGAGCCATGCCTGTCCCAGCCCGAGCCGCAGCCCGGTGAGCAGCGCCGGTGCCGCCGCGGGGAGCACGATGCGCCGGGCGAGCCGTGCTCCGCCCAGCCCGTGCAGCCGTCCCACCTCCAGCAGCCGCCGGTCCACGTTCCGGATCCCCGCGGCCCCGTTCACGTACACCGGGAAGAACGCGCCGATGGCCACCAGGACCAGCTTCGGCAGCTCGCCGATGCCGAGCCAGAGGAGCAGGAAGGGCACCCAGGCCAGCGAGGGAATGGCCCGGAGCGCTTGCAGGGTCGGGTCGAGGAGCCGCGCCGCCGTCCCGCTCAGCCCCACCAGCGTGGCCAGCCCGGTCCCCACCACCGCCCCGGCGGTGAAGCCGACGACGATGCGCCCCACGCTCGCCGCCAGGTGGGGCTCGAGCTCGCGAGACACCACCAGCTCACGGAGCGTCACCAGCACCTGCGCCGGGCTGGGGAGCTGGCTGGGCCCGAACCATTTCAGGACCGAGGTGGTCAGCACCCACAGCGCGAGGAGGAGGGAGGGCAGGAGCCAGGGCTCGGCCCAGCGGAGCGAGGGAAGTCGGCCCTCCCCGGTCCTCCATCCGACGGCGGAGCCGGCCGCGTCCGTCGCTCCGGCGCTCACCGCCGCGCCTCCTGCGCCGGGCCGGGCGCGAGGAGCTCGGAGAGCGCCTTCTCCGGATCGGCGCCGGGCGCCACCAGCTTCTCGGAGCGGAGGATGGGCACCACCGCGGCCAGCGCCGCGCGGAGCTTCTCTCCGGGCACGCCCACGTCACGGTCCAGGACGGTGCGCTCGGTGAGCTGCTTGCGCGCCACCTCCGGGGAGAGCTTCGCGGCCTCGGCGAGGATCTGCACCGCCTCGGCGGGGTGAGCGAGGATCCACGCCCGGGCCCGCTCGTACTGTGCCAGCACGGTGCGGACCACCTCCGGATGCGCCCGGAGGAACTCCTCCCGGGCGTTCAGCGTGCCGAAGGTGTTGAAGTCGATGTTCCGCGAGAGCAATCGCGAGCCCGCCTGGAGCTCGGATGCCGCCAAGTGCGGGTCGAGCCCGGCCCAGGCGTCCACCTGTCCCCGCTCCAGCGCGGTGCGTCCGTCCCCATGCTGGAGGTTCACCAGCTCGACGTCCGTCTGCCTCAGGCCGTTCGCCTGGAGCGTCCGGAGGAGGAAGAAGAAGGGGTCCGTCCCGCGGGTGGCGGCGATCTTCTTCCCCTTGAGCTCGGCCACGCTCTTCACCGGCGAGTCCTTCGGGACCACGAGCGCGGCCCACTCGGGCTTGCTGTAGACGTAGACGACCTTGAGCGGCACGCCGTTGGTGCGCGCCAGGAGCGCCGCGGCGCCGGCGGTCGAGGCCAGGTCCGTGCTGCCGCTGGAGAGGAGCTCGTTGGCCTTGTTGCTCCCCGCGCTGAACAGCCAGGTGACCTTCGTCCCCTCCCGGGCCAGCGCCTCCTCGACCCAGCCGTACTTCTTCAGCACCAGGCTGCTCGGGTTGTAGGTGGCGTGGTCGAGCCGAAGCTCCTTCAGTGGCTCGGCGACAACGAGGGACGACAGCAGCAGCGAGGCGATGGCGATGCGGAGAGACACCGTGGACCTCCAGTCGGACAGCGGAGAGGGGGCTATCTGCGCCCCCGGACGTTCTGGGTGAGGCGGAGCACGTCGGCGAGCACGCCGGCGGCGGTGACGTCGCCGCCGGCGCCGGCCCCCCGGACGATGAGCGGGTAGTCGCGGTAGCGGGCGGTGGTGAAGGCGACCAGCGCCTCCGCGCCGCGCAGGGGAACCGCCGGATGCCCGGCCTCCACCGCGACCGGACCGACGCGGACCCTGCGGCCCTCGGCGCCGGGGACGATCTGGACCAGGTAGCGCAGCGTCCGTCCCGCGGAGAGGTAGCGCTGCACCTGCGCGGCGAAGGCCTCGTCGTTCGACGAGAGCTGCGCGAGGAAGCGCTCGGGATCGTCCTCGGCCAGGAGCGCCGCGTCGACGAACGGCTCGACCGCCACCTCCTCCAGCTCGAGGTGGAGCCCGAGCTCGCGGGCGAGGATCAGCGCCTTCCGGGCCACGTCGAGGCCGGAGAGGTCGTCGCGCGGGTGAGGCTCGGTGTATCCGAGGTCGCGCGCGGTGCGCACCGCAACCGACAGCGGTGTGCCGCCCATCACCTCCTGGCAGAGGAAGCCCAGCGTCCCGGAGAGGCTGCCGTCGATGCGCTCGACCACGTCCCCGGTGGCCACGAGGTTCTTCAGCGTCTCGATGACCGGCAGGCCTGCCCCCACCGTCGTCTCGTAGTGCCAGGCCCGGAAGTGGCGACGGGCGACGTCGAACACCGCCGAGCGGCGCTCCATCGGGAGTGCCAGCGGCTTCTTGTTCGCCGCCACCACGTGGATGCCCCGGCGGAAGGCCTCGAGGTACAGCCCCTCCATCCCGTCCGCGGCCGTGCAGTCCACCAGCACCGGCACCGGCCGGCGCGAGAGCTGATCCAGGAGCCGGATCGGGTCCGGTGGCGGTCCGGCCGGCGCCGTGGAGCGGGGCGGGAGGGCGGCGAGGTCGAGGCCGCGCGGGTCGACGTGCGCCCCGTGCCGGTCCACGACCCCGAACAGCCGGGCGTCGACGCCCTGGCGCGCCCGCAGCGAGTCGCGGGTGTGCGCCAGCTGAGTCAGGAGGCGTCCGCCGACCGTGCCCCGGCCGAGCAGGAGCACGTTCACCTCGGTCTCGGCGAGGTTGAAGGCGGCGTGCACCGTGCGCACCGCCTCGGCGGTGTCGGCCGCGGAGACCACGCAGCTGATGCTCCGCGAGCTCGCGCCCTGGGCGATGGCCAGGACGTTGATGCCCACGTTCCCCAGTGCGGCGAAGAAGCGGCCGGCGACGTTGGGCCACTGTCCCATCGCCTCGGCGACGAGGCTCACCAGGGTCACCGGTCCGCGGCTGGGGGGCAGCTCCACCTCCCGGGCATCGAGGAGATCGCCCAGTGCGCTCTCCAGTACCCCCCGCGCCCGCTCCGCGGCGCCGGCGTCCACCACGAAGGCCAGGCTTTGCCCGTGGCCGGACTGGGTCACGGTCCAGATGCGGAGCTCCGCCTCTTCCAGCGCCGAGAGCACCCGGACCGCGAGGGAGGTCTCCGGGGCCGGCCGACGCGACTCGACGGAGAGGAGGGCCAGGTTCTCCAGGCTGGTGACGCAGGTGGGCCGGTGCGGATCGGGGTTGCCCTGCGCGTCGATGACCGTCCCCTCGCCGGTGTCGACCGTGCTGCGGATGCGCAGGCTGCCTCCGCTCTGCTCCAGCGGCAGCACCGTGCGCCGGTGGAACATCCGGAGCCCGAAGTGCGCGAGCTCCTGTGCCTCGTGCCAGGTGAGCCGGGGGACCGGATACGCCTCCTCCACCAGGTCCGGATCGGCGGTCATCACCCCGCCGACGTCGGTCCAGATGGTCACCTCGGAGGCTCCGAGCAGGGCGGCGAGGGTGGTCGCCGCGTAGTCCGAGCCGTTCCTGCCCAGGGTGGTGGTGGAGCCGTCGGGGGCCCGGCCGATGAAGCCGGTCACCACCGGGAGGTGACGCTCCCAGTCGGCGCGCCGCTCCTGCACCGGCCCCAGGCTCGCGCCCAGGTCCACCGTGGCGTCTCCGTGCCGATCGTCGGTGCGGAACACGTCGCGCGCGTCCACCGCGATGCCGGGCACGCCCCGCGCGCGGAGCGCGGCCGCCACCAGCTGCGAGGAGACTCGCTCGCCCACCGAGAGCAGGAGGTCGAGGGGCGCGGGCAGCAGGGACCGGGCGGAGGCGAGGGTGGACAGGGTCCGGCCGGCGTCCTCCAGGATGGGCGCCCAGGCCCGTTCCAGCTCCACCCGGTCCTCCGTACCGAGCACCTCGGTGGCGCGCGCGCGGGCGAGGGCGAGCGCCCGCTCCAGGGTGGCCCGCGCCTCCGTCTCGTTCCCGGCGGCGGCGGCCTGCCCGGCGTCGAGCAGCCACTCGGTGGTGTCGCCCAGCGCGCTGACCACCAGCGCCAGCGGGCGCCGGGCCTCGGCCACGCGCCGGAGCACCACCGGGAGCCGCCTCCCCGCGCCGAGCGACGAGCCGCCGAACTTGTAGACCTGCCAGGAGCTCATCGGACGCTCCCCACGGTCAGGCGGACCAGCGGGTCGAGCGTGTCCCACTCGATGAGGAAGGCGTCGTGTCCGTGCGGACTGCGCACGGTGGCCCGGCGGGCCTCGACGCCATGGGCGGTCAGCCAGTCGGCTAAGAAATCTAGCTGGGCCGGGGTGAAGAGCTGGTCGGTGTCGATGTCCACGCAGAGAGCGAAGCCCCCCAGGGGCCGGCTCCGCGGTGCCCGGGCGTCCAGGTCATGGGTGTCCATCGCCTCGAGCTGGAGCAGGTAGGGCCGGGCATCGAAGCGGCGCCGCAGCTTCTTGCCCTGGTACTCGAGGTAGCTCTGGATGGGGAGCGTCCACGGCGGGTCGGCGCGTCCGCCACTCCGGTGGTGGCGCGCCTCGAGCGAGGGCTCCGCACGGTAGGTGAGCATCGCCAGCTGGCGCGCCAGCTCGAGGCCGCGTCCGACGTCCGATGGCCAGCCCGGGTCGAGCCGGAGCGCCTCCCGGGCGACGTGGTTCCATCCGGTCACCCAGGCGCTCGAGGCGGCCGAGGTGCCGATGGGGAGGAGCCGCTCCACGCCTCCCGGGCGGAGCACCGCCAGGCAGAGGGCGATCATCCCGCCCAGGGAGGCACCGGTGGCGAACCGGAGCCGCTCGATGCCCAGGACGTCGAGCAGCGTCCACAGCGCACTCGCCTGGTCCCAGGGAGTGAAGCGCCGCACGCTCTCCGGCCAGCCCAGGTCGAGCGGGCCGGAGCTCCCGTAGCAGCTGCCCAGGTTGTTCGCGCAGAGGACCCGCACCTGCGCCGGGTCCAGCGCGCGGCCGGGTCCGATGAGCGGTCCCCACCAGCCGTCCGGGCCGGCCGCCCGGGCATCGCCCGTGAGCGCGTGCACCACCAGCACCGTGGGCACCGAGGGGTCGAGACCGGGGCCGGTGCCCGCCCGCAGCGGCGCGGAACGGACCACCGGCCCCGCCGCCTCCGGGCTCACCTGCGTCCCCAGCCGCTCCAGGACCGGAAGATCCGTCTCCGGCCCCCACCACTGCACCCGTGCGTGGTGAGGGTCCACCGTGGCCCCGTCGAGCAGGGTCAGCGGCGGGAGCCGCAGGTCGAAGAGCCGCGGGGACGCCGCGGCGCTGGAGTGGGCACCGGCCATCGTGCGATCAGCGGGCGCCGAGCGCCTGATCGAGGTCGGCGAGGATGTCGTCCGGGTGCTCGAGGCCGACCGAGAGCCGCACCAGGTCCTCGGTGGTGCCGGTGGTGCGCTGCTCCTCGGGCGAGAGCTGCTGGTGGGTGGTGGACGCGGGGTGGATGATCAGCGAGCGGGCGTCTCCAATGTTGGCCAGGAGGCTGAACAGCTTCACCCGGTCGATGAGCGCCTTGCCCTCGGCGAAGCCGCCCTTGACCCCGAACGACACCAGGCCGCCGAAGCCGCCCTCGAGGTACTTCTTCGCCAATGGATAGGCGGGGTCCTCCTCCAGGCCGGGGTAACGTACCCACGCCACGCGCCGGTCCTTCTGGAGCCACCGCGCGACCTTGAGCGCGTTCTCCGAGTGACGCCGCACGCGAAGGTGCAGGGTCTCCAGGCCATTGATGAAGGCGTGGGCGTTGAACGGGCTCAGCGACGGACCGAGATCTCGCAGGAGCTCGACCCGGGTCTTGAGGATGAAGGAGATGTTTCCGAACGTCTCCCAGAGCTTGACGCCGTGGTAGCCGGGGTTGGGCTCGGTGAACTCGGGGAACTTGCCGTTGTCCCAGGGGAAGTTCCCCGCGTCGACGATGAGCCCGCCGATCGCCTGGCCGTGGCCGCCGATGTACTTGGTGGCCGAGTGGACGACGATGTTGGCACCGTGCTCGATGGGGCGCAGGAGCACGGGCGTGGTCGCGGTGCTGTCCACGACGAAGGGGATTCCCGCCTCCTTCGCGATCTTCCCCAGCTCCTCGAGATGGATGACGTCGAGCCGCGGGTTGCCCAGCGTCTCGGCATAGAGCGCGCGGGTCCTCGGGCCGATGGCAGCACGGATCGCGTCGAAGTCCGAAGCCTCGACGAACTTCGTCTTGATGCCGATCCGCGGGAAGGTGACCTTGAACAGGTTGTAGGTGCCGCCGTACAGGCTGGAAGTGCTGACCAGATCGTCACCCGACTTGAGGAGGGTGAGCAGAGTCAGAGTCTCCGCCGCCTGGCCCGAGGCCACGGCCAGCGCCGCCACGCCACCCTCGAGCGCTGCGATGCGCTGCTCGAGGACGTCGTTGGTGGGGTTCATGATCCGCGTGTAGATGTTTCCGAACTCCTTCAGCGCGAAGAGCCGGGCGGCGTGGTCCGCGTCGCGGAAGCGGTAGCTGGTGGTCTGGTAGATGGGGACCGCCCGTGACCCGGTGGTGGGGTCGGGGCTGTAGCCGGCGTGCAGCGCCAGGGTCTCCGGCTTGTAGTTGGGTTTCGGTTGCTCGCTCACGGTTCGTCGCTCCTTCTTCGGTTGGGTGCTGCCTCTGGGACCTGCGGGAGACTCGGGGGGGACCCGGGCCGACCTGGCGGTCACTCGGCGGCGGAAGAAGGAAACGTCAGCGAGTCTTCGGTGCAGGACTCAGGGACGCGCTTCGACCCCGGGCGAGGAGACCACCGTCTCCTGTCGGCCCCGGGCGTACGGCCCTGATCGTTCGGGAGAGGAGGTCGGTCAACGACACCGACGACAACACTCCCCGGCGACGGGACGTCCGCCCGGGCCACGCATGCGCATGGCCGCCGCGGTAATTCGTCGCATCTGGGGAGTGAACTTCCTCATTCGCGTCCCGGACGGTAGTGACGGCCCGCGTCGGCTGTCAAGCGCGGGTCCGCTTGCCTCGCGATTTCCACACCTTCGCCATCCAGGCTTCCACGTCCGATGCCTCGCTGGGGATGTCGGCGGACAGGTTCCGCATCCCGCGCGGGGTGACCAGGACGTCGTCCTCGATGCGCACGCCGATGCCACGGAATCGCGCCGGGACGGTGAGGTCGTCGGTCTGGAAGTAAAGGCCCGGCTCGACGGTGAGCACCATCCCCGGCTTGAGCTGGCCGAACTTGTAGGTCTCGGCCCGTGCCTGTGCGCAGTCGTGGACGTCGAGCCCGAGCATGTGGCTGACGTTGTGGAGCGAGTAGCGCTTGTAGAACTGGTTCTGGTCGGCCAGGGCCTCTGCGGCGTCGTCGAGGATGCCCAGCCGCTCGAGCCCCTCGGCGAGGACCTTCATCGCCGCCCGGTTGGGGTCGAGGAAGTCGCGCCCGGGCCGGACCTGCTCGAACGCCGTGGCCTGCGCGTCGTGCACCAGCTCGTAGATCTGCCGCTGCTCGCGGCTGAAGCGGCCGGAGACCGGCAGCGTGCGGGTGATGTCCGCGGTGTAGAGCGTGTGCGCCTCGACGCCGGCGTCGAGCAGGAGGAGCGTGCCCGGCCTCACGTCGCCCTCGTTCTTCACCCAGTGCAGGATGCAGGCGTGCTCGCCCACGGCGGCGATGGTGCTGTATCCGACGTCGTTGCCCTCCACGCGTGCGCGGAGGTTGAAGATGCCTTCCACCTCGCGCTCGTGCCGCGCGGTGCGCAGCCCGGCGATGACGTCCTCGAAGCCCCGCCTGGTGGAGGCGATGGCCGCGGAGAGCTCGCGGACCTCCTGCGCGTCCTTGATGAGTCGCATCTCCGAGAGCGCGGTCGCCAGCTCCTTGTCCCGAGGGGTCTCCTCGAGGGCGGAGTCCACCGCGGGGCTCATCGCCCGGAGCAGGCGCACCGCACGCGTGGCCGGTCCCTTCAGCCCGGCCAGAGCGGCGGGAAGCTCGGAGAGGGGCCGCGCCTCGTGCACCTCGAAGCGGGCCTGGCTCTGGGGCACGCCCAGGCGTGGGCCCACCCACAGCTCGCCCTTGATCCGGTCGGTGAAGAAGGTGGAGTCGGTCTTGCCGGGGTTGGGCTCGACGAAGAGCACGTCGCGGTGACCGCCGCCCGCCTCCGGGACCATCATCAGCACGCAGTCGGGCTCGAGGTTCCCGGTGAGGTAGTAGAAGTCGGTTCCGGGGCGGAAGCGGTAATAGGTGTCGTTGGCCCGCACCTTCTCGTGCCCGGTGGGGACGACCAGCGTCTCGCCGGGGAAGAGCTTGCTCAGCGCGCGCCGGCGGGCGGCGAACGCCGCGGCGTGGCGGATCCTGGGGGGAAGCCGGGTGCTGGCCGGCTTCCACTGCCGCACCATGAAGTCCAGGAGCGCTGGCGGCGGGGCGGTGTCGTGAGTGGCCGGCTTGGCCTGGGGCTCGGAGGTCACCGGCTGCGCGGCGTGCGAGCGCGCGGCGTCGGTGGGCGTGGTCGGTGGGTGTGCCATGATGAGCGAGCCTCCGCTGGGGGCGCTGGACGCTAGCGCCGGCCCGCGCCCAGGTACAGGCGGTCCGCTGCCCGGCGTCGTCCCGTGGCCCATCCCAGCGCGTAGGGGACGATCGTCTCGGTGCGGAGGGTGCGCGGCCCGAAGCCCAGCGAGCGGAAGCCCCGCGACTGGAGCAGGTCGCGCTCGAAGGGAACCCAGCCACCCTCCGGGCCGACTGCCAGCGCGAGCCGTCCCTCGTCCGAGGGCGTCCGCGGCCCCTCGTCGCCCGGGTGCAGGAGCCAGCGCTCGCCGGGACCGAGCAGCGCGTCCATCCGGTCCTCCACGAAGGGGCGGAAGCGAGGCTCGAGGTGCACCTCGGGCAGCACGGTGTCCTGTGCCTGCTCCAGGCCGTCGAGCAGGTGCTTGCGGATGCGATCCGGCTGGAGCACGGGCGAGGCGAAGTAGCTCTTCTCCACCCGGGCCGCGGCGAGGAGCACCAGCCTGTCCACGCCCATCGAGGCCGAGGCGGCGAGGACCCGGCGGAGGGCCTTGGGGCGGGGGAGGGCGAGCACCAGGTCCAGCCCGGGGCGCGGCGGTGGAGCACGGTCGAAGGTGCAGCGGAGCACCGCCTCCGCCTCGCCGAGCGCGAGGACCTCGGCCGTTCCGACGTTCCCGCCCAGCACGCCGGCGCGGAGGGCGCTCCCCGGTCCTGCGCGAAGCACGTCGCGCAGGTGGCGCAGCCGGTCCCCGGTGAGGCGGGCGGTGCCGTCCGGGGAGGGCTCGTCGGGCTCGAGGAGCAGGAGGTTCATCGGTCGTGCACGCGTCGACGGCGTTCGGGAAGGGGTAAGCGACATTTCATCACAGCGGGAGGACTGGGTCCGGCCCGGAGCCGCTGACACGCCGGGGCGACCGGCCGGAGGCCCATTCGCCGCCCTTCGGAGCGACCGAGGGCCGAACCGTGCGGACTGACCGCGGGGGTTCTCTCGCACCGCCCCCGGCACCATCTCACCTTCCAGACTCAGACACCTCGTCGAGGAGGATGCGCCATGGAGGAACTGAGAACGATCCGCGTGGGGATGTCAGTGCAGAGCGCCGACGGCGAGCAGCTGGGAACCGTCGTCGAGGTCACCGACGATGCGTTCCGCATTGCGAAGGGACTGATTCTCCCGAAGGAGTACCGGGCGCTGCGGACCGACGTACAGACCATTGCCGCGGATACCGTCACGCTCCGCCAGAGCGCCGGGGAGCTCGTTCGGGCCGGCCGTGAGCTCGAGGGTGCGGAGGTGCCGGCGGGGCACGCAGGCGACGTGCTCCGGGCAGCCACGAGCACCCATGACCTCGCAGAGGAGGAGGACGCGCTGCGGCGAGAGGCCGTGCGGAACCGGCCCTCGGAAGGAACCGAACCCCCTCACCCCTGAGACCGCAGCCGGCAGCGACAGCCGCCGCGACGGATGAGCGTGCTCCACGCTCGGTGTCCGGAGGAAGCTCGGTCCCGTGAACTGGAGCTCCGCGCCCCGCCGCGTCTTCGAGCGCCTCGCCGACGACTACCGCGCCCGGCCTCCCTACCCGGACCGCCTCGTGGAGCGGCTCTCCGAGCTCGCCGGCGACGGCCGCACCGTGGTGGACCTCGGTGCGGGGACGGGCCTGCTCGCCGCCCCGCTGGCGCGCCAGGGACACCCGGTGGTCGCCGTCGAGCCGGCGCGGGCGATGCTGGCGGTGTGCTCCGAGACATGCAGCGGGCTGCCGGTCAGGCCGGTGCTCGCCCCGGCCGAGTCGACCGGCCTCGGCGCCGTGGGTGCGGGGCTGGTGCTCCTGGCGGACGCGGTCCACTGGGTCCGGCCCGATGCCGCGGGCAGCGAGGCGCGCCGGTTGCTCGCTCCCGACGGGGTGGCGGCGGTGCTGGTCCCGGAGCCGATGGACACCCCCT
>DASROG010000450.1:0-4256 GCA_035646995.1 Myxococcaceae bacterium | reverse complement strand
CGTAGATGGGCATGACGGTCAGGGGGAGGTCGAGGCGTTCGCCTCGGGAAGAAGTCCGAGCCGCTCGAGGGCGCGGCCGACCAGGGTGGGAGACACCGCCAGGCGGCGGGCGAGGGCGGCGGGGATCTCGTCGCCGTCCGGGCCGAGCGCGTCCAGCTCGCGTCCGAGGTCGCCGCGGAGGCGGTCCTCGAACTCGCGCTCCACGCCGAGGTCCTCGAGGTACTTGCGCCGACCGAGAAGGTCGAGCCGCGCGGTCCAGCTCCCCGGGGTGAGCGCCTCGCGCCGGAACCGCTCCCGGAGTCGGTCGACCTCGGGACCGAGCCCGAGCCGGGACACCAGCGCGGACAGCTCGGGCGCGCGTACGCCGAGCGCCCAGGCCACGCGGCCCAGGGCTCCGCGGTGCTCGGAGAGGGCGGAGAGGAGGAGCTCGCGCTCCGTGGACTCGGCGGCCTCGAGCAGCCCGTGCCGGGCGAGGAGGTCGTCGAGCTCGGGCGCGGAGGGCTCCCCGCGACGGCCGGAGTACCCGTGCGCGAGCGCGCGGAGAAGGGCGATCCGGTGGCCGTGCTGCGCGAGCAGCGTCTCGAGAGCTGCGCGTCCCTCGGGACCCTCGAGCGACTCGAGCGGGGCGCGCTGGGCTTCCACCTGGGTGAAGCGCCCGCGCGGCGCCGCCGGAGCCTGGGCTGCGCGGCGGCGAGGAGCGATCCGCTCGGCCACCGTTGGTGCGCGAGCCTCGTCCTGCGGCGTGCGTCGCAGAGTGGGTGCCCGAGCCTCGGCTGCCCGCGTGACCGGAGTCGCGGCGGCCGCGGGCGGCGGAACGGCGAGGGTGGGCGTCGCCGGCACCGATGCCGGGGCGGTGGCCGGAGCTTGCTGGAGCGCGAGCAGCTCCTCGACCAGCGCGTAGTACCCGGAGCGCTCCCGGAGCGCGGCGGTCTCGGACGGAGTGCCACGGGCCAGGTCCACGACCGCGAACGGTCCGAGCGGCCGCTCGGGAGGCTCGGCGTCGGCGACCGCCCGGACCCGAAAGTCGTCCGCCTCGGACACCGTGGACAGGGCCTCCCGGACCGCCCGCGGAGCAGCCGGGGCGCCGGCCCGCCGACAGAAGTCGGAGACGGCAACGGCCACCGGTGTGGGCACGTCGTCAGGCTGGCGTTTGCGTTCCCAGGACGCCATGGAAGGGGTCGGATGAGACCAGTAGCATCCGGACGGGCGCCACGGTCGGTTTCGATGACTCCGCAACACAATCTAAGCAGAGGGGCGGATTCGCAAGTCGAAGCACCCTCCGTCGGGGGCTTCCGGCTGGGCCCGGGCCTGGGGCTGGCGCTGTACGTCCTGCTGGTGTCCTCGGCCGGCCTCGCCTTCTTCGGCCGGAGCTTCCCGGGGCGGCTTCCCATCGCCCTCGAGCGGCTGACGCCCTGGGTCTTCGCCAGCTTCGTGGCCTGCTTCGCCGTCTACCGATTCGGCCTGGCCAGTGCCCGTAAGTACCCGGCCAGCAAGGCGTTTTTCCAGGTCGGACTGGCGGTGGTGGTGTTCCTCCTGCTCCTGCCGTCGTCGCGGGCACCGTACGTCCCGGCCGCGACGGCGCTTGGGCAGGCGCTGGTCGACCCTGACCCACGGTTGCGGGCCCTGGCGGCGGAGGTGGCGCGCTACCGGCCCGAGGGACGGGATTATGTTCCCGCCCTGGTCCAGGCCCTGTCTGACCCGGACCCCACCGTGCGCGTGCAGGCGCATGCGTCCCTCGTCCGGTTGACGGGGGCGGACCTCGGGTCTCCAGACACTCCCGGGGCCGTGGAGGCGTGGAGGCGGCGTTACCCGTGAGCCATTCCGACAACCGATCGCAGCTTCTCAGTCGGTACATGGCCGAGCACGGCCTGAAGAGCACGCGCCAGCGGAGCCTGATCATCGACACCTTCTTCTCCCTCGGCGGGCATCTCTCGGTGGAGGAGCTCTGGGCGAAGGTGCGCGAGCACGACGCGCGGGTCTCGGTGGCCACCGTGTACCGGACGATGAAGCTGCTCCACGAGTGCGGCCTGGCCCACGCCCGGAACTTCGGCGATGGGCAGACCCGCTACGAGGCAGCGGTGGGGCGGCACCACCACGATCACCTCATCTGTACCCGGTGCGGCACCATCGTGGAGTTCGAGAACGACCGCATCGAGGCGCTCCAGGACAAGGTGGCGCGCCAGCACGGCTTCCAGGTCACCTCGCACAAGATGGAGCTGTACGGCTTCTGCGAGTCGTGCCAGCGGGCGATCGCCGGGGGAGACTCGCCCCGGGCGTGAGCATGGGGTCCCCCAGGCGCCATGCGGCCGGGGCCATCGTCGCGCTCGGGCTGTGGATGGCCGGGTGCGCGGGACAGTCCGCGAATCCGCCGCCGAAGGTCGATGCGTCGCCGTACCTGGCGGAGCTCCAGCGGCTCCCGGTGCTCGGGGGCGGGTGGATCGACGGGAGCCAGCTCGCCGGCAAGGTGGTGGTGGTGCAGTTCCTGGCCACCTGGTGCTTCCCCTGCATCGCGACCGCGCCCCGGCTTCAGGAAATCTACGATCGCAACCAGGCCCGCGGGCTGGCCGCGATCGCGGTGGGGATGGACCTCGAGGGACCCCAGGTCCTCCGACCGTTCGCGGACCAGCTGGGGCTCCGGTACCCGGTGCTGGTGGCGGACGACGCGCTCCGGAACGGACAGACCGCGTTCGGAAAGGTGGGGCTCCTGCCCACGACGCTGATCATCGGGCGAGACGGGCGGGTGGTGTCGGTCTACGCGGGCGTGGCGGAACAGGGGACGCTGGAGCCGCTGATCGACGAAGCGCTCCGGAAGCCGCCGCCTCGCTGAGCGGGCCCCCGGCGGGCGGCGGATGGCGGCGGCGCGGGCAGGCGAGCGTCGGCCGGGCATCAGCCGGGCCTCGACGCTCGCGGCGCCTACGGGATCCGGGACCTATCTTCGATGCCGTCGAGAGTGCGGCCCTTCGAGCCGCGTCCTGAGGAGCGTTCCATGGCGAGCCCCGACGCGCGTGAGGCGGGCATCCCGTACCGGCAGCTTGGTCGGACGGGGGAGCGGGTCTCGGCCATCGGCCTCGGCGGCTGGCACCTCGCGCTCCCGCATGTCGACCGGCAGCTCGCGCTCCGCATCGTCCGGAGAGCCATCGACGAGGGGATCAACTTCCTCGACAACTCGTGGGACTACAACGGCGGGGCGAGCGAGCGGCGGATGGGGCAGGCGCTCCAGGGAGGGTACCGGGAGAAGGTCTTCCTGATGACGAAGATCGACGGCCGCTCGAAGCAGGAGGCCACCCGGCAGCTCGACGAGTCGCTCCGGCGGCTGAGGACGGATCGGATCGACCTGGTGCAGCACCACGAGGTGCTCCGGTTCGACGATCCGCACCGGATCTTCCACGAGGAAGGAGCGAATGCCGCCCTGGTCGCGGCGCGGAAGGCGGGGAAGCTCCGCTACATCGGGTTCACCGGGCACAAGGATCCGCGGGTGCACCTCCACATGCTGGAGCTCGCGCGCGAGCACGGGTTCACCTTCGACACCGTGCAGATGCCGCTGAACGTGATGGACGCCCACTACCGCAGCTTCGAGAAGCGCGTGCTCCCGGAGCTGGTCCGGCGGCGCATCGGGGTCCTGGGGATGAAGAGCCTGGCGAACGGCATCATCCTGAGGTCGAGGACCGTCACCGCGATGGAGTGCCTGCACTACGCGCTGAACCTCCCGACCTCGGTGGTCATCACCGGGTGCGACAGCATGAAGATCGTCGACCAGGCGCTGGAGGCCGCGCGCACCTTCCGTCCGCTGGGCAGGGCGGAGGTCCGGGCGCTGCTCGCGAGGACGCGGCGGGCGGCGGCGACCGGGAAGTTCGAGCTGTTCAAGACGAGCTCGATCTTCGACGCGACCGCCGAGCATCCCCAGTGGCTGGGGCAGGAGCCGAAGCGCTACCAGCAGCTGATGCCGGAGTGATCGGCCTCCAGGGCACGGCGGTGGTCAAGGTGGCGATCGTCGCAGGCAGTCCCAGCAGGCCTGCGCGATCCCTCGCCGCTCCCGACGCGCGCGACAGCAGCGCGCAAGTCGGCCCGGCGTGCTCCCTGCGCCTCGAGCGAGGCCGTCGCGTCGGAGGCGGGCGCGCGCAGGTCGGCCGGCATGCTGCCCCCGCGCCTCGAAACCAGCCCGTCGCGTCGCGTCTGGGGGCGGGCGCGCGCAAGTCGGCTGGCATGCTGCCCCCGCGCCTCGAGCGCGCCCGTCGCGTCGGAGGCGGGCGCGCAAG
>DASROG010000449.1:0-9329 GCA_035646995.1 Myxococcaceae bacterium | reverse complement strand
GAGCGGGTGACCCAGGTCGCGGTCAAGGGCATCGGTCACGGGGGCGGCGTCTACGACCAGCCGGAGGTCGCGCTCGGCCGCAGCGCCTGGGACGAGGAGCTCGCGCCGAGCTGGTCACCGGATGGGCGCTACCTCGCGCTCCAGTACACGGACCGCCGCGGCGTGCCCGCCTTCCCGATCCCCGACTACCTCCCGGACGGGGCGACGCTGGACCGGGTGCGGCGCGGCGCTCCCGGGCAGGTGAACGACCTCCGGACGGTCGCGGTGATCGAGGTGCCGGCGCGGAAGCTCCGGCTGCTCGAGCTGCCCGAGCCGACGCGCTGGCACATCGTCTCCCTCGCCTTCTCGCCCCGGGGACAGCTCCTGGTGGATCGCGAGACCGACGACTCCATCCACCGCGCGGTGCACCTGGCGGACGCCGCGAGCGGGGCCCTCACCCTGGTGTGGACCGACGAGCGACCCTCGCGCATCTACAACCAGGTCGCCTCGGCCTGGCACCCGGATGGCAAGCGCATCCTCCTCACCGGGGACCTCGACGACTGGTACCGGCTGTACTTGCTCACGCCGGGGTCGCGCGAGCTCCAGCCCCTCACCACCGGGCCACACGACGTCCTCGGCCACGCCCTCGCGCCGCCGGGGGCGAAGGTGATCCACTACCTCTCCAACGATCCCTCACCGGAGCAGAGGCAGGTCTGGCGCATCCCGGCGGAGGGGGGCGCCCCGACGCGGGTCAGCACCCTGCCCGGCACTGACCGCGCGTTCGTCTCACCCGATGGCGGCGCGGTCGCCATCCTCCACAGCGATGACACCGCCCCCGCCGAGCTGTACCTCGGGGGCCGGCGCATCACCCGCTCGCCGCCGCCCGAGTTCGAGCGCGTGCGCTGGGGACGGGTGGAGTACCGGAGATTCCCGAGCACGACGGCGGGGGCTCCCCTCCACGTCCGCATCCTCACCCCGGCCCGGATGGAGCCGGGCCGCCGGTATCCGGTGCTCTTCGGACCGGTGTACTCCAACACCGTCCGCAACGTGTGGAACGCGCGCTTCGGAGGCCTGATGCAGCTGCTGGTCGAGCACGGGTACGTGCTGGTCCAGGTCGACTCGCGCGGGAGCACCGGGTACGGCCGCGCCTTCCGGGAGAAGTTCCTCTTCGAGTGGGGGCGCAGCGACCTGGACGACTACCAGGACGCGGTCGCCGGGATGAAGTCGCTGCCCTTCGTGGATCCGGCTCGGATCGGGATCTTCGGGAGCAGCTACGGCGGGCTCCTGACGATCTTCTCGCTGTTCAAGAAGCCGGGGCTTTTCCAGGCGGGCGTGGCCGCCGCGCCGGCGACCGACCCGCGCTACTACGGGAGCGACGACGTGGCGATCACCCGGACCCCGGCCACGCATCCGGAGGTGTTCGATCGCGGCCGCGCTGCGTTGTACGCATCCGGCCTCCAGGACCCGCTGCTCGTCATCCACGGGATGGCCGACGACGTCGTCCCCTTCCAGACCTCGGTGCAGCTGGCGCAGGCGATGGTGAAGGCGAGAAAGCGCTTCGAGTTCGCCTTCACACCCACGGCGACGCACGCCTGGGCCGCGAGGGAGGACGACGCGCTGTACCTGTACGGGCGACTGGTGGACTTCTTCGAGCGGTGGATCCCTCCGGGGCCACGGGACGCCGCGACGATGGGCGGTGGAGCCGCGCCCCAGCCTCCAGCAACTCGCTGACTCCTTCAGCGCTTGCGCATCCGCTTGCGGTTCGCCGCGACCTTCCGTGAGAGCCGGACGTGCGCGGCGACGTGCGGCACGCAGGCGATCACCGCGGTGCAGATCATCGCCATGATCGCCGCCAGTGCCGCGGCGCGCTGCAGGTGGAGGATGCGCGACACCGAGAGGGTCGCGAGGACCAGGGTCGAGACGAGCGGGAGCAAGGGACGGCCAGAATCTACCAGGGGCCGCCCACGCCCGCGCTCGTCCCGCGGGACAAGCGCGAGCGCCACAGGGCGGCGTCTACGCGTGATCCGACGCGCCTGCTTCGCTCCCGCCGTCCGAGGCTGACGGGGACGTGTCGGACTGCTCCGCACCCTCCGCCTCGTGGTCCGGCGGCTCAGGAAGCGCTGGCGGTGGCGGAGCCGGCGGAAGGGCCTCCAGCCGATCGGCCTCGGCGTCCTCCCCCGCGCGGCGGAACAGGCGGATGGCCTCGTTCCGGTTGCCGGACTCCTCGGCCAGCCGTGCCCCGGGGCCGAACTGGCCCGCCCTCTCCAGCAGCGGAAACGCCTTGTCCTTCCGCCCGGCGGCCACCCACGCCTCGGCTGCGTCCGCGGGGCGCTCGAGCAGCTCGAGCCACCGCGCCCGGGCCATCGACTTGCTCTCCTCGGTGGCCCTCTGCAGCTCCCGCTCGCCGAGCGCCTTCGCGTCGGCGTTCAGCCCCAGCTGCTGGAGGAAGCGGAACGCCTTCGGCGGAGGCAGCGGCTCGAGCAGCTTCGCCGCCTGCTCACGCCGGCGGGCCTGCACCAGGAGCAGCGCGGCGCCGAGCCGGTCGCCCCGCTCCACCAGCCGGTCCACCTCGAGCGTGCGCACCCGGTCCACCGAGGCCATGTCCCGCGCGCGCTCGTACGCCTTGCGCGCCGCGCTCAGCTTCCCCGTGCGCTCCCAGGCGAGCCCGGCCTGGTCGAACTGCCGCGCGCGCTCGTAGAGCTTCGCCACCTCGTCGAAGCGGCCGGACTTCACGTGCAGCTCCATCAGGAGCTCCCAGCCCTCGCCCTTCTCCAGCAGCGTCTGGGCCTCCCCGGGCGGCAGCTGCGTCGCGAGACGGCGGGCGGCCTCGTTGTCCTTGCCCGCGAGCGCCGCCCGGAGCGCCGAGCGCAGGTCGCCCCCGGCCTCGAAGAGCCTCGCGGCGTCGCCGAACGAGCCGTGCCGGTCGTGCAGCCGGGCCGCGTCGCGCGTCCGCCCGCGCGACTCGAGGAAGTCTGCCTGGCCCTTCCAGTCGCCCGCCAGCTCGGGGGGGATCTCCAGAGGTCCGCCGCGGGGTACACCCGCCGTCCGCTCGCCGCCCGCGGCGCGCTCTGGACGGGCTGGCCTTTCGCGCCGCTCGCCACGTTCCGGACGCTCGCGTCCTCCGCGCCGGCCCGGGGCGCCTCGCTCGACGCCCGCAGGCTCCGCCGCTCCGGCAGGAGCCCGGAGCTCCTCGGGGCCGGGGTGTCGCCCCGCCGAGGAAAAGGCGGTCTCCGCGCGCTCCTGCTCACCCACTGCCGACCAGGCCAGCCCCACCCGGAAGAGCACCTCGCCGTACGCCCGGGCGGGCGTCATCGTCGCCGGGGCCGTCGGGACCTGCGTGCCCTCACCGGCACCGCCGGCGACCTCGGCCGGAGCCGCGGCACCTGCCTTCGCGCCGGGCTCTTCCGGAACGGGCGGCGCGGCCGACCCGGTCTCCTCGGCCGCCTCGGCGATCGCCTCCTCGGTCGGGGGAGAGCCCTCGCTGATTCCGGGCGACTCGGCCACCTGGTCGGGGGGGACGGTGGGCGAGGCGGCCTCCTCGGCCTCGCCCGGCACCGTCGCCGGTCCGGCGTCCGCCTCGGGAGCCGCCGGAGCTTCGGGCTCGGAGGCGGGCTTCGTCTGGCGCGCCACGCGGGACAGCGTGGTGATGAGCCGTCCCCGGGTGTCCATGTCCAGGTCCTGGAGCGAGCGGGCGCGCGCCTGCCGGAGCGCCTTCACCACCGAATCCAGCGGATGAAGCTCGGCGGCGAAGTCGCCCCTGGCCAGCGCCTTCTCCAGCACGGAGAGCTCGGCGACGATGCGTCCGCCCGCACCGCCCAGCCCGCCACCCTCGCGCCGGCGGTCGCCGCGGTCGCGGCCACCACGGCCACCCGGGCCGCCCCGACCGCCGCCCCGTCCTGCCGGTCCCTCGCCGCGGCGCCCCTGCCCCGGGCGCCCAGGTCCCTGTCCACTGTCCACTGCCACGGCTGCCCTCGCTAGAAGGCGTACCGCAGGTTCGGCGTGATGGCGAAGCCGAAGGTCTTCGGCTTCAACAGGTACGAACCCACGATTTCCACGCCCACCGAAAAGTGTCGAAGGCGCGTGTAGTACTGCAACCCGGGTCCGCCGAACACAAGAATGCTTCCGTAGCTGTCCGTTGGGTCGGTCGCGAACAGGGCGTTCGGCTTGAGGAGGGCGAAGCCCCCTCCTGCCTTGAGGTACAGCCAGGTTCTCTGGACGCCCTGGCTGTCCGAGAACCCGAGGAAGTTCCACCGCACCGCGAGGCCGCTGGCGATGCTGGAGAAGTCGCCGGAGGCGGTCCCTCCGGAGTTGCCGACGTAGTCGGCGTTCGCCGAGTAGGTGTTCCCGGCGAAGAAGATGCTCAGGGAGACGAACCGGCCGATGTCGTAGCCCAGCTCGAGCCGGAGCGTGGCGCCGGTGCTGAAGGGCTTGTTCTGCCCGGTCGGTGCCGGCGCCGCGGTGAGGAACGCCGGGCCGATGTCCAGGCCGAAGAAGACCCCGCGCTCGACCTCGTCCACGGGGGGCTCGGTCGAGGCGAGGATCGGTGCCGAGGACTGCGCCCGGAGCGGGCCGGCCCAGAGCGAGATGAGGACCACCACCATCCCCAGGAGGGAGCGGTTCATGTAGGCGTCATTCCCCTGCTTGCTTGAAGACGAACGGGTACGTCACCACCGCCACGCCGCCGCCCTTGGGCTTGGGGAAGATCCAGGTCAGCACCCGGCCGGCGATGCACTGGTCGAGCTCCCGCGTGTTGGTGGTAGAGCTCACCACGTTCGAGGAGGCGACCGTGCCGCCCTCGGTGATGATCCACCGCACCGACACCTTGCCGGTGAGCTTCGGGTTCTTGGTGAGCGCGTTGTCGTAGCAGTACTTCAGCTGGTCGTGGTGGCTGCGCACGACGCGCCGGATGAGCTCGGGATCCATCGACCCGGTCACCTCGGGGTCGGAGTTGGTGATGGAGATGTCGGCGCTGGACTTCTTCCCCATCCCGATGCCCGTGCCGTACTTGCCCTCACCGCCGGCCACGCCTCGAGTGCCCACCGCGCCGATCCCTATGGTGTTGCCGGTGCCGCCGCCACCACCGCCGCTGCCCTTGAGGCCCATTCCCAGCACGCCGCCGGCGTCACCGACGGTGGATCCGGTCATGTGGCCCATGGCCGCCTGGAGGTTGCCGCCCAGCCCGGCACGGCCGAAGAGCGTGGCGACACCCGCGTTCCCCTTGCCGCCGAAGATGCGCTGGGCGATGAGCCGCGCCTGGTCCTTGCTGTTCGGGTCGATGGCCTTGGGGGCGGCCTTGGCATCGCGGTTGGGCGCGTTCTTCTTGCCCATCTGCCCCTCGGTGCCCTGGAAGGCCGCAGGCGCCTGGCCCTTCTCCTTGGACTTGTTCAGCTGCTCGATGAAGGGGTTCTTCTGCATCTCCGGCGGCTTCACCAGCAGCTTGGTGAGCACCGCGGTGTTGCCGGAGAGCTCGTCGGTGAACTCCTCGCCCGAAGCGGCGCGGGTGACGGCCGCCACCACCAGGAGCCCGGCGAAGAAGAACACCAGGAGGAAGATGTTGAGCGCGGTCCAGTCCAGCCGCTCGGTGAGGGGGACCAGGACCTTCGGCGGCACGGGCTGGAAGCAGAGGTCCACCAGCACCCCGCCCACATCCACCAGGGCGACGTCGTCGGGCTCGAGGGTGATGGCGTAGGCGTCGTCCTCCCGGATGGCCATCCCCGACTCGATGGCCTGCATCAGGGTGACGATGCGGCCCTTCCGTTCCAGCTCGCCGGTCATCTGCCCGGTGACGCGGAGGGTGAAGCCGCCGGAGCCGTCGGCGGTGACCAGGGCGAAGGAGGGTCCGCCCAGGCGCTGATCGCCCACCGCGAAGTCCACACCCGCGCCGCTCCCGATCTTGAACTCGCCCTTGTGCTTGGGCCCCAGGAGGTGCTCGGCGACGATCTGATCGCCCCAGCGGAAGCGGAGCTCGAGCCCCAGCGGTCCGGCGCCCTTGCGGCGAATGGGCCTTTCCCGTGCGTCGAGCCGCGGCCACGACTCCTCGGGCGCGGCGGGGCGGGGGGCGGGGCGCGCGACGACCGGAGCCGGCGCCACGGCGACCGGAGCAGGAACGACGGGCGCCACGGCCGGAGCCGGCGTGGGAAGCGGAGCGATCGCCGGGGCGACGGAGGACATCGGAACCGAACGAGCGGCCTCGGAGAGCGCTGCGGCCGCGGAGATCGCGTTGCCGTTGGTGTGGACCGGGGCGGCGGCCGGAGCGGGCGCCTGGGCGGCGGTGGTGGCGAGCGCGGCGGCGGCCCGGGCAGTGGCTCCGTCCTCCACCTTGATCAGCGTGTTGCCCACTCGGATCTCGTCACCGAACGAGAGGATGCCCTTGTTCACCCGCTTGCCGTTGACCCAGGTGCCCTCGACGCTGCCCATGTCGATGATCGACAGCCTGCCGTCGGGGGCGACCTCGATGACCGAGTGGATGCGGCTGACCTTGTCGTCGTCGAGGCAGAGGTGGGCCGAGGAGAGGCGGCCGATCTTGATGATGTCGCGGTCGTAGTCCTTCGCCGCGACCATCGCGCTGCCCTTGAAGACCTTGAGTGTGAGGGGAACGGACACGGTCGTTCGTCGCTCTCTGTCGAAGACTACAGCTCGTCCACCGACTGCATCACCTTGTCGCGGTACTCCTCGCGAATCCGGATGAGGTTGGAATGGGGCACCCTCTTCAACGCCTCGATGTACTCGCCGTCCGGACGGCTGAGGTCACCTTCGATGGTGTCCTCCTCGAAGCTGAACTCGCTGCGCTTCTGCGCCTTGGCCGCAGCAGCCTCCGCGGAGCTCGCCGCCGCCTTGTCCTGAGCGGCCGCGATCCACGGCATCAGCACCACGAGCAGCATCCACACTCGAAACACGCGTCCAACCCCCGAAGTGCTCCCCGACCTCGGGGAGACCCGCCAGCGTTTCAATCTACATCGAATGGCTGAGGCCACACCAAACCCCGACTTCCCCGCCTTCACCGCGTGCCGACCACACACGCCTACAGTTTGTCCGGACCTTGCTTTCCGGTGTCCGGCGCCGTGCCCTTGGCCGGTGTCCCCTTCGACGCCCTGTCCTCGGCATCCTTGAGGCGCTGCTGCTGCAGCTGCTGCGCCTGCTCCAGCGTCTTCGCCTGCTGCTCCTGCACCTTGGCCTGCGACTTGGCTGCCACAAGGGCCTCGGCCTCGCGACGGAGCGCGAGGACCGGCGCATCGTTGGGGAGGGCAGACTCGCCGCCGGACAGCGCGACGTACTGCTTGTAGAGGTCGAGAGACCTCTCGGGCGCGTCCTTGTACCGCTGCAGCACGATGCCGCGGTTCAGGTAGATGGCGGCGAGGCGAGGCTGGAGCTTCTCCGCGGCGTCGTACTCGGCGAGGGCCTTGTCCGGTTGCCCGAGTCCCCGGTACGCCACGCCCAGGTCGAGATGGACCTCCGCGCTTCCGCCGCCGTCGGCCACCGCGCGCGACAGATGCTTCTCCGCGGCAGCGAAGTCCTCGTCCTTGAGCGCGAGCTTGGCCAGCGCCAGCCGCGCGGGGACGAAGCCCGCGCTGGCCTCGAGCGCCTTCTGGTACTGGGCCGCGGCCTTGTCCACGCCGCCCTTCGCCATCTGGGTGTCACCGATGGCCAGGTAGAGATCCGGGTCGGTGGTGGAGATCTTCAGCGCGCGCACGCCCACCAGCTCGGCCATGGCGAACTGCTTCCGGTCGAGGTTGCTCCGGATCAGCGTCTTGTAGGCGTCCAGGCTCTTCGGATCGCGAATCAGCGCCTGCCGCGCCTGCTCCTGGGCGCGGTCGTGATCGCCGGTGAGCCGGTACAGCTCGGCGAGCTGGGCGCGGCTCTCGGCGTCGTCGGGGAAGGCACGAGCGACGTCGTTCCACTGGGCGATGGCCGACGGCAGATCGCCCTGAAGGCGCGTGAGGCGGGCCAGGCCCGCCGCCGCCGGCTTGAGCGAGGGCTTCTTCTGCAGCGCCGAGCGGTAGAACGCGTGGGCCTGATCGCGCTTGCCCTGACGCTCGGCGAGGACGCCGAGGTTGTAGTCGGCCTCGGCGAAGGTCGAGTCCGCCTGCTGCACCGCCTGGAAACGGCGCTCGAGCGCGGCGTCGTCGCGCTGTCCCGACTTGGCCTGGGCCTCGGCGGCCTTGGTGGCGTCCTCGAAGAGGAGCATCGCCCGGCTGTTCGGCGTGCTGGGGCCGGTCGCGGGAGCGGCGGTGACGGGACCCACGGGCGCCTTCTCCGCCGTCGCGCTGGTGGCGCAGGCGGTGGCGAGCAGCGCGGCGAGGGTGGCGGCGAGGCGGCTCGGGGTCATGACGGGATGGGCGCTCACTTGACGTCCTCGGGCTCCGCGTCGCGGGCGGGCTTCTTCGGCTGGGTGGCGCTGGCCGGGACTACGCCCGGACCGCGCGATGCATCCGCCGGCCGCTGTCCGGGCCGGAGATCCGCCGCGTCGTCCTGACGGCGATTGCTGCCGCCCGAGCCCTGGGCCTCCCGGCTCACCACCGGCTTCTCCTCGGGCATCCCGGCGGCGGTCCCCTTGAGCACCACTCCGGCGACGGCCGGCTGCACCGAGGTGAGCAGCTGCGGCGCGGGCGGCTGGACGCCACGGTCCTGCCGTGGGTTGGCCACCTCCTCGAGGAGCGGCGGGTACTGCGCGGGGCGGTAGGTGGTGCGGAGCACCTGCAAGCTCTTGGTGGCGCATTCGCTGCGGATGGCGAGCTCACGGCTCTTGGTGACCGCGGCGGCGAAGTGATCCGCCGCCTTCTCCCGGATGGGCTGGGCCTGCTGCTCGAGCTGGTTCTTCAGCTCCTCCTGGGCCTCGGGTGGGAGCGAGCGGAGCATCGGCGCGTTGGCCACGGAATCCGCCATGTTCTCGTAGGCCAGGCCGATCTTCCGGAGCGAGCAGATGGCGGGCTCGGCCGCGCCCAGGGCCACCACGTTGGTGTAGGCGCGATTGATCTCGTCGAGGGAGCGCCCCTTCTCCTTGATGCTGTCGCGGAAGCCCTTCACCGGATCGCCGCCCTTGCCCCAGTGGAGCTTCTGCCGGGCGTACCACTGGTACTGCTCCTCGTTCTTCGCGTACTGGGCGCGCGCCACCGCCTCCTTCGCCCCGGGCCCACTCGTTCACCTTCTTGTAGTCGCCGAGCGCGTTGTACGAGTCGAGGACCAGGTTCGCGGCGATCTCGCCGGCGCGGTCCCCGTTGTCGAACTTGTGGTCCGGCGAGGTGAGGGCGATCTCGCTGAATCGAAACACCGCCTCGTCGTAGCGGTGGTGGTCGTAGTACAGGCGCGCCGCGCGGTAGGCGATCTCCACCCGCTTCTCTCCCTTGGGGAGG